>NZ_BAZI01000045.1 GCF_001310775.1 Stenotrophomonas pictorum JCM 9942 | reverse complement strand
CGGCATTGCCGCACGCCGGCGGACGGACCCGTAGTTCCGCCGGCGGACCAGATTGATGGCCGCGGCCACGGGCAGCGCCCACAATAGCCGCATGAACACGCTCGTCCTGATCCTCGACCTCATCGGCACCTTCGTCTTCGCCCTGTCCGGGGCGACGATGGGCGTACGCCGCCGCCTGGATATCTTCGGCGTGCTGGTGCTGTCCTTTGCCGCCGCACTGGCCGGCGGCATCACCCGCGACCTGCTGATCGGCGCCACCCCGGTGGCGGCCATCAGCGACTGGCGCTACCCGGCCATCACCCTGGCCGCCGGCACCGTCACCTTCTTCTGGGCACCGATGATCGAACGCCTGCAGTTCCCGGTGCGGATGTTCGATGCGATGGGACTGGCCCTGTTCGCCGTGGCGGGCACGCAGAAGGCGTTGTCGTATGGCATCGATCCCCCAATGGCCGCAGCGCTGGGCATGCTCACCGGCATCGGTGGCGGCATCGCACGTGACGTGCTGCTGGCCCAGGTGCCGCTGGTGTTGCAGGCCGAGCTGTATGCGGTGGCCGCGCTCGCCGGCGCGGCGGTGGTCGCCCTCGGCTACTGGCTGGAACTGGCCCCGTTGCCGTGCGCCCTGGCCGGTGCCGGCCTGTGCTTCGGCCTGCGGATGATGGCCATGCATTTTGGCTGGCACCTGCCGGTAGCCCTGCAATCCTCCGATCCGCCGCCCCCGGAAGGTCCACGCCGGTAACGCGGTCACGACACGGCACGCTCACGGATGCGGGGCCATGGTGGAGCCCCCTCGCAACAGGAAGCCGCTCATGTCCGCTCCCCGCTCCGACACCCTGATTGGTGATGATGTCGTCCGCAGCCTCGGCCAGCATGGCCGTGCCTCACAGGTGCTGGTCCAGGTCCAGGACGGGTGCGTCGCCCTCCGCGGCGATGTCCCCGACCACCAGACCAGACACGAGGTGGAACAGCTGGTCGGCGCGATTGACGGCGTGCGCGAGGTCCGCAGCACCTTGCATGTGGACTCCGGCGAGCACTCCTTCGGCGCACCCGGCCAGGCCGTGCGCGACAACCCGGACGGGCAGGAGATCGGCAGGCTCGCCGGGCTTGAGCAGGAACAGGATATGGATCCGGAGCGCTGAGCCGCGCGCCGGGCTCCGCGTACCCGATCGCGCCCGGCACAATGAGCTACCCCGGAGTCATCCCGCCGCCCTACGCCGCCCATGCCGCCCCCGACACCTACCGCCGCCCCGTTGAAACTGCGCGAGCGGTTCCGCGCCATGCGCAACCTGCCGCCGTTCCTGCGGATGATCTGGCAGACCAGCCCGCGCCTGACCCTGGCCAGCCTGGGGCTGCGGCTGGTGCGCTCGCTGGTGCCGGTATCGATGCTCTATGTCGGCAAACTGATCATCGATGAGGCGGTAAGGCTGGCCGGTCTGCCGGGCACGTTCCCGCCGCTGGACCAGGCGCTGGCGAGCGGTTTGCTGGGCCACCTGCTGGTATTGCTGGGCATCGAACTGGTGCTGGCGATCGGCTCGGACCTGCTCGGCCGGCTGGTGGGCTATGCCGACGGCCTGCTCTCGGAACTGTTCACCAACGCCAGCAGCATCCGCCTGATGGAGCATGCCGCCGAACTCGACCTGGAGGATTTCGAAGACCCCGACGTGCAGGACAAGCTCGACCGTGCGCGGCGCCAGACCATGGGCCGGATGAACCTGATGAGCCAGCTGTTCGGCCAGCTGCAGGACGCCATCACCGTGACCAGCCTGGCGGTCGGTCTGGTGGTCTACGCGCCGTGGCTGATCGCACTGCTGGCGGTGGCGCTGATACCGGCGTTCATCGGCGAATCGCACTTCAATGCGATGGGCTATTCGCTGAACTTCCAGTGGACGCCGGAACGCCGCCAGCTGGAGTACCTGCGCCAGACCGGTGCCAGCGTGGACACGGCCAAGGAGGTGAAGATCTTCAACCTGCACCGCTTCCTGATCGAGCGCTATCGCACGCTGGCCAACAAGTTCTATCTGGCCAACCGGCGGCTGGCACGCAGACGCGCGATCTGGGGCACACTGCTGGCGGCGCTGGGCACGCTGGGCTACTACGCCGCCTACGGCTACATCGCCTGGCGCACGGTGCGCGGTGATTTTTCCATTGGCGATCTCACCTTTCTGGCCGGCAGCTTCCAGCGTCTGCGGCAGCTGCTGGAAGGCTTGCTGATCGGTTTCTCGCAGGTGGCCAGCCAGGCCATGTATCTGGATGACCTGTTCTCGTTCTTCGCCATCGAGCCGGAGATCCGTTCCTGTCCGGATGCGATAGCGGTACCGCGCCCGATCCGCGAGGGCTTCGTGTTCGAGAACGTGGGCTTCCGCTATCCCGACGCCGAGCGCTGGGCGGTGCGGCATCTGGATTTCCATCTGCGCGCCGGCGAAGTGATCGCGCTGGTGGGCGAGAACGGCGCCGGCAAAACCACCCTGGTCAAGCTGCTGGCGCGGCTGTACGACCCGGACGAGGGGCGCATCCTGCTCGACGGCCGCGACCTGCGCGATTACGACCTGGACGACCTGCGCGCCAACATGGGGGTGATCTTCCAGGACTTCGTGCGCTACCACCTCAGTGCCGGCGAGAACATCGGCGTCGGCCTGGTCGAGGCGATGGATGACCAGTCGCGGATCCGCGATGCCGCACACCGGGCGCTGGCCGACGAAGTCATCGAACGTCTGCCCGCAGGCTACGCGCAGCTGATCGGACGCCGTTTCAAGACCGGCGTGGACCTGTCCGGCGGCCAGTGGCAGAAGATCGCCATCGCCCGCGCCTACATGCGCGATGCACAGGTGATGATCCTCGACGAGCCGACCGCGGCACTGGATGCGCGGGCCGAGTTCGAGGTGTTCCAGCGCTTCAAGGAGCTGTCGGACAACCGCACCGCGGTGCTGATCTCCCACCGCTTTTCCAGCGTGCGCATGGCCGACCGCATCCTGGTACTGGCCGATGGCCGGATCGAGGCCAGCGGCACCCACGCGCAGCTGATGGCCGAAGGCGGCCGCTACGCCGAACTGTTCGAGCTGCAGGCCGCCGGCTACCGCTGAGGCCCGCGCAGTCACGGTTAATGAGAGGCGCTCTCATTTTGCTAGAATGGGCCGGCTAACTCCGATCCAAGATAAAGAAACGGTATGTCTTCCGCTTTTGGCACCGAAACGGTGCTTGAAGTCCGTCACTGGACGGACGCCTATTTCAGCTTCTCCACCACCCGCGATGCCGGTTTCCGCTTCGAGAACGGCCAGTTCGTGATGATCGGCCTGGAAAACGAAGGCGGCCGCCCGCTGATGCGCGCCTATTCCATCGCCAGCGCCAACTGGGAGGAGCAGCTGCATTTCTTCAGCATCAAGGTCCAGGACGGCCCGCTGACCTCGCGCCTGCAGCACCTCAAGCCCGGCGACAAGGTACTGGTCGGCAAGAAGCCCACCGGCACCCTGCTGATCAGCGATCTGCACCCGGGCAAGCACCTGTACCTGCTGGGCACCGGCACCGGTCTGGCGCCATGGCTGAGCATCATCAAGGACCCGGAAACCTACGAGCGCTTCGACAAGGTGATCCTCACCCACGGCGTGCGCTTCGAGCAGGATCTGGCCTACCGCGAGTACTTCGAGAAAGGCATCTTCGAAGACGAGATCCTGGGCGATATCGTCCGTGACAAGCTGCTGTACTACCCGGCGGTGACCCGCGAACCGTTCCGCAACCATGGCCGCCTGACCGCGCTGATGGAAAGCGGCCAAATGCAGGAGACGCTGGGCCTGCCGCCGATGGACCCGGCCAACGACCGCTTCATGATCTGCGGCAGCCCGCAGATGCTGGCCGACCTGCGCAGCGTGCTCGATGTCCGTGCTTCCAGGTGTCGCCGCGCATCGGTCAGCTGGGCCACTACGTGTTCGAGCGCGCGTTCGTCGAGAAATAGCGCGCCGTCATGGCGTAACGGATACGCCAGCAGCTTTTATGGTGAATAGGCCGGGTCATCACGATCCGGCCTTTTTTCAGGGATGGGTGGTCATGGGATCGAGCAGTTGCCATATCCGCTTCATCGGACAGCAGTGGGTGGCGCTGCTAATCGAGCAGGCCAGGCAGGAGCCTGTCTTGGGGAAGCATTCCGGAAAAGAGTCGTGGCGGCGATGCGTGAATCGCCGGATGCCGCCATCGCGGCACACCGCAAAGCGGTCCTGGCAGATGCCCGCTGCGGAAACGCGGGCAAGGCATTCACACGCTCCCCGGCCAAGCAACTTGTCGCTGCCGAGCGTCTGCCGACGCGGCCTGCTTGCGGGGCAAGGGGGTTTTCCAGCGCTCCGAAGGGGCGACACGGCTCGCGGTCGGGGGGCCTATCCCCTTTTCTGCGTTGCCCCGCGATCCCTGGCGCGTTGCCCGTCCTATGCTTTCCTGGTCCGGTGGGGAGCAAGCGCAAGACCGGCAAAGCCACGCAGAGGGGACTGGACGGGCTCAAGAGCAGCCGCCGCTGTGGCGGCACCCTCAGCCGGCCAATGCCGCCCGGATATCGGCTTCGATCGATTCCGGACGGACCGTGGGCGCATAGCGCGCCCGCACCTGTCCGTCCCGGCCGATCAGGAATTTGCTGAAGTTCCACTTGATCGCGGCAATCCCCAGCGCACCGCGTTTTTCCCGCTGCAGCCAGCGCCACAGCGGATGCGCCTGGGCACCATTGACCTTGACCTTGGCCGACAGGGGAAAGCTGACACCGTAATCGAGGCTGCAAAAGCGCTGGATCTGCGCCGCATCGCCCGGCTCCTGGTGGCCGAACTGGTCGCAGGGAAACCCGAGCACCACCAATCCGTGCTCGCGGTACTGGCGCCAGAGCTGCTCCAGCCCGGCGTATTGCGGGGTGAAGCCGCATTGCGAGGCCACATTCACCACCAGCAGAACCTTGCCGCGGAAGCGGGACAGATCCAACGGCTCACCGGCCAGCGTGGTGGTCTGGAAATCAAAAGCACTGGGCATGACAACTCCTGCGTCTGGAGGACAAGCCTACGCCCGACAGCGGCGAACTGCGCCGAATCTGGCCTTTTCCAGCCCCATGCCCTTTGACACCTCCCCCCGATCTCCCCCTCGGGTTACCCTCGGGGTTTCGTATTTTCCCGGAGCATCACCTTGACCACCCGCCTTGCCCTCGCCCTTGCCGCGACCCTGGGACTGGCCCTGCCGGCCTACAGCGTCAGCGCTGCCGCCGCGACCAGCCAGTCGGCCGAACAGGCCAATCCGTTCTTCGCCGAGAGCCCGCTGCCGCTGCACTACCCGCAGTTCGACAAGATCAAGGACAGCGATTTCGCCCCCGCCTTCGACGCCGGCATGGCCGCGCAGCTCAAGGAAGTGGATGCGATCGCCAACAACAAGGCCGCTCCGACCTTTGAAAACACCCTGATCGCGCTGGAGAACAGCGGCGCCATCCTCGACCGCGCCACTACCGTCTTCTTCTCGCTGATCGGCGCCGACACCAACGACACCCGCAAGAAGCTGCAGGCCGACTACTCGGCCAGGTTCGCCGCGCACAGCGATGCCATCAACCTCAATGGCAAGCTGTTCTCGCGTATCGAGACCCTCTACAACAACCGCGCCAAGCTGGGCCTGGATGCCGAAGGCGTGCGTCTGGTCGAGAAATACCATGACAACTTCGTCCGCGCCGGCGCCAAGCTGTCCGAGGCCGACAAGGCCAAGCTCAAGGCCATGAACGCCGAGCTGGCCAATCTGGGCACCAAGTTCAGCCAGAACGTGCTGGCCGAGGTCAACGCCTCGTTCATCGTGGTTGACGACGTCAAGCAGCTCGACGGCCTGTCGGCCGAGCAGATCGCCGCCGCCGCCGAAGCCGCCAAGGCCCGCAAGCTGGAGGCAAGTACGTCATCGCCCTGCTCAACACCACCGGCCAGCCGTCGCTGACCAACCTGACCAACCGCGAACTGCGCCAGAAGATCTATGAAACCTCGATCTCGCGCGGCAGCCGCGGCGGCGAGTACGACAACACCGCGCTGGTCTCGCGCATCATGACCCTGCGCGCCGAGAAGGCCGCGCTGATGGGCTTCCCGAACTTTGCCGCGTACTCGCTGGGCAACCAGACCGCCAAGACCCCGGAAGCGGTCAACGCGATGCTGGGCCAGCTGGCCCCGGCCGCCGTGGCCAACGCCAAGCGCGAAGCCGCCGACCTGCAGGCGATGATCGACGCCGAGCAGAAGGCCGCCGGCAAGCCGACCTTCGAACTGCAGCCGTGGGACTGGGCGTTCTACAGCGAGAAGGTGCGCCAGGCCAAGTACAACTTCGACGAATCGCAGCTCAAGCCGTACTTCGAAATGACCAAGGTGCTGGAGGACGGCGTGTTCTTCGCCGCCGGCAAGGAGTTCGGACTGAGCTTCAAGCAGCGCACCGACCTGCCGGTCTACCACCCGGATGTGACCGTGTATGACGTGTTCAACGAAGACGGCAGCCAGCTGGCGATCTTCATCTTCGACCCGTATGCGCGCCAGTCCAAGCGGGGCGGCGCCTGGATGAACGCCTACGTCTCGCAGTCGGGCCTGAGTGGTGATCTGCCGGTGGTGGCCAACCACCTCAACATCCCCAAGCCGCCGGCGGGCAAGCCGACCCTGCTGACCTGGGACGAAGTGACCACCACTTTCCACGAGTTCGGCCATGCCCTGCATGGCATGTTCTCCAATGTGAAGTACCCGTACTTCGCCGGCACCGCGGTGCCGCGTGACTTTGTCGAGTTCCCCTCGCAGGTCAACGAGATGTGGTCCGACGAGCCGACCATCCTGGCCAACTACGCCAAGCACCATGAAACCGGCGCAGCCATGCCGCAGGCGTTGCTGGACAAGGTGATCGCCGCGGCCAAGTTCAACCAGCTTCGCCACCACCGAATACCTGGGCGCGGCGATGCTGGACCAGAGCTGGCACCAGATCGGCGTGGGTGACGTGCCGGCACCGAAGGATGTGCTCGCTTTCGAACGCGCCGCACTGGAGAAGGACGGCATCTACTACGCACCGGTCTCGCCGCGCTACCGCACCACCTACTTCAGCCACATCATGGGCGGCTATTCGGCCGGCTACTACGCCTACATCTGGTCCGAAGTGCTGGATGCCAACACCCAGAAGTGGTTCCGCGAGAATGGCGGCCTGACCCGCGCCAACGGTGACCGTTTCCGCCAGACCCTGCTGTCCAAGGGCGGCAGCGTCGATGCGATGGAACTGTTCCGCAACTTCGCCGGCCATGAGCCGCAGATCGAACCCCTGCTGGAAAAGCGTGGCCTGAGCTCGGGCACCGCGACCAACTAAGCGGCAGCGATTGTTGCAATGAAAACGCCCGGCCATGCCGGGCGTTTTCATTTGCTGACCACCTGCGGCAGTCAGCGTGGCGCGACATAGCCGCCGGGCACACCGCGCGGCGACAGCACCAGCTGCCACAACTGTGAGTGGCGGGTGCGGAAGGTCGCCATCGAGGCGGCCAGATAGAAGCGCCACATGCGCCGGAACCGCTCGTCATAACGGGGATCGAGCTGCACCCATGCCGCTTCCACGTTGTCGCGCCACGCCTGCAGGGTGCGGTCGTAATCGATACCGAAATTGTGCCAGTCCTCCAGCACGAACAGCCCCTCCATGGCCGTGCTGATCTGTGCGGCCGAGGGCAGCATCGAATTGGGGAAGATGTATTTGCCGATCCAGCGGTCGGTGCGCTCGCGACTGACGTTGGTACCGATGCTGTGCAGCAGGAACAGCCCCTGATCGCCGAGGCAGCGCCGGACCGTTTCGAAATAGCCTCGGTAGTTCTTGACGCCGACGTGCTCGAACATGCCCACCGACAGGATCGCGTCGAAGCGCTCGTCCAGCGCGCGATAGTCCTGCAGGCGGATCTCCACCGGCAGCCCGGCGCAAAGCTCGCGCGCGAAGGTGGCCTGCTCCTGCGAGATGGTGATGCCCACCCCCTCCACGCCATAACGCTCGGCCGCGTACTTGAGCGCCTCGCCCCAGCCACACCCGATATCCAGCACGCGCATCCCCGGGCGCAGCCCGAGCTTGCGGCAGATCAGGTCCAGCTTGGCTTCCTGCGCCTGGTCCAGACTGGCGACATTGCGCCAGTAGCCGCAGCTGTAGACCAGGCGCTTGCCGAGCATGGCCCGGTACAGGTCATTGCCCAGGTCATAGTGGCGCTTGCCCACTTCGTAACTGCCCTGCCCGACCTGCAGGTTGAACAGCTTGGCTTTGAGTGCGTCCCAGACCTCCCCGCTGCCGTGGACGCGCTCGTCCAGACGCGCGTCCAGCAGATGGGTCAGGAAGCCATCGAGCGAATGGGCTTCCCACCAGCCGTCCATGTAGCTCTCGCCCAGCCCCAGCGAGCCATCGGCCAGCACCCGCGCGTGGAAGCGCGGGTCAAGGATATCGATGTCCTGCGGCCGATCCCCGCCGGGAATAACGTCCGCCTCCTGCAGCAATGCCTCGACACGTCGTTGCAGCCCTGCATCCATCGCTGGCACTCCACGGTTTTACGGCTGTGCGAAAAGCCCCCGGTACTCGGCCGCCACGTGTGGCAGCAACACCGCCGCCGGCACATCCACGCTCTGGGTACCGTCCGAATACGGTCCTACCTGATACGGGGGAAACACGAAACGCAGGGCGCCGATCTTGCCGGCGCCATCGAGCACCGGCTGGAACTGGCTGAAATTGACCGCCTCAGCGCCGGTGCCGTCATCGATCATCTTGGAAAGGACACGGATCTGCCGCTGTTGCTCGTCCGGGTCCAGATCCTCGCCCGGCACGCGGGCCATGGCCTGCTCCAGCAGCTTTTCCCGACTGTACTCGCTGATCGCCTGCCACCCTTTGGCGCCGGTGATCAGCTGCTCGGCGGCAAGGGCCTGCTGCTTTTCCGGCAGCCACACGAAGCGCGCGACCAGCGGCTGGCCATGGGCGCCACCGGTATAGCTGCTGCCCTCGGCCGACACGGCCACCACCGCCGGTGTATCGACCAGCATGTCGAAGGCCAGCGACAGTTCGTACGGCGCCGTCGGCTTGTCGTTGCCCAGCGCGCCCACTGCCTTCAGCAGCTCGGCACGGGTATGCTCGGCATACTCCACCAGCGCTGCCGCCAGCCCCGGGTACTTGGCCGCGGCCGGCGGGTAGCTGATTCCGATGACATGGCTGGGGGTGTTCTCGATGACATCGCGCATCTCCACCGGGGCAGGCGCCTGCGGGGAAGCTGCATCGGCAACCTCGGCGACGGCCGTGTCGGGCGTGGCGGTGGCCGGCTCATCGTTCTTGCATCCGGCAAGTACCAGCAGCATCAACGCTGCGGCATACGTTCCCTGTCCAAACCTGTTCATCGTTTCTCTGTCCTCAAAAATGCCGCGACGTGGGGCCGGGCTCCGTGCTGTGCGAATTATCCGCGCAGGTCGGCATATTCTCCATGACGCCGCATGAAAGCCGCTGCATAGGTGCAGGCGGGGATCACCTTCCACCCCTGCGCACGGGCGTGATCCAACGCCGCCCGGGTCAGCGTCCCGGCGATACCGCGGCCACCGATCGCCTCCGGCACACCGGTATGGGTGATGACCATGCCGCCCTCCTCCAGCCGGTACTCCAGCACCGCCACGTGGCCGTCCACGAGCAGTTCGAAGCGGTGGTTGGCGGCATCCAGGACAACGTCCTGCGGGCGCGGGGAGAGATCGGACATGGGCGAGGCTCTTGAGGGCTGGCCCATTCTGCCCGGTAAAAACACCGGTGTGACGTGAAAGGCCGGGGCGGTGCGGGCGCACCGCGTCACTTTCTGCCCCAATCTTCGCAAAACGCGGGGCAACGGGGGCCATTTCGGCCCTCCAACAGTTGGCATGGCGTTTGCAGCTCTCCAGGAAACGACATACTCAACCGGAGATGCCCGCCATGTACGACCTCGACCGTTCCATCCCGGCCAACGACCACGACGCCACCCTGCTGGAAGGCCTGTTCCAACTGGCCGTCGCCGGCGAAACCGAAGGCTGGCAGTTCGACAGGATCGATACCGAAGTGTATTCGCGCCTGCTCACCACCTATAACGCCTGATCGCCCAAGGCGCTCCTGCCGCCGGAATCGCCCAGACCAGGACGACTCCACCGGCGAGAAGGCAAACAGAAAAGGCCGCCCCAGGGCGGCCTTTTCGTTTCCCTACGCCCCCGGCCATCCGGTGCGGCGACGTTTTGAGCTACTCAGCCGAAGCGCGGGTTCATCAGTTCCTGCAGGAACACCTGCAGCAGCCGCGGCTCCATGCACAGCATGAACAGCACCCCGAACGCGGCGCCGGCCAGATGCGCGCTGTGGTTGATGCGGTCACCGCCCTTCCTGTCCATCCAGAGGCTGTAGCCGACGTAGAACACGGCATAGAGGATCGCCGGCGCGGGGATGAAGAACACGAAGATCAGCGACCACGGCGAGACCAGGATGAAGGCGAACAGCACCGCCGACACCGCGCCGGACGCCCCCAGGCTCAGGTAATTCGGATTCTTCTGGTTCTTCAGGTAGCTGGGCAGGATGGAAACCACCAGCGCCAGCAGATAGAACACCAGATACACCCACCATTGCCCGGTGATCCGCAGCATCAGCCCTTCGATCATCCGGCCGAAGAAGAACAGCGTGACCATGTTGAAGATCAGATGGGCGAAATCGGCATGGATGAAGCCGTAGGTCACCAGCCGGTCGTACTGTTTGTGCCTGTCGATGGCCGGCGGCCACAGGATCAGCCGGTCGGCCAGCTTGCGGTTGGAAAACGCCATCCACGACACCAAGCCGGTGATGGCGATCAGAAGCAGGGTTATCGGTCCTTGCATGCTCATGCCGCCCGGTAGTTGTCGACCATCCTGTAACGCCGCGCGTACAGGCCGAAGGCCAGCGCCGCGATGAAGGCGAAACCGGCGAAGAAGAACATCAGGAACGCCGTCTCGCTCAACCCAGTGGTGGCGATGCGGTCGGTCACCGCCGCATTGCGCACCGCCGCGTTGGACAGCAACACCCACAGGTTGCCGATGGTGGTGGTCAGGTTCCAGAAGCTCATCACCACCCCCTTCATCGAGGCCGGCGCCTGGCTGTAGGCGAATTCCAGGCCGGTGGCCGAAACCAGTACCTCGCCGAAGGTCAGCAGCGCATACGGCAGGATCTGCCAGAAGATCGACATCGCGCTGCCGCCGTCCATCACCACTTGGATACCGCCGATCACGATCCACGCCAGGCCGCTGAAAGCGATACCGGCGGTCATCCGCCGCAGCGCGGTCGGCTCGATGCCGAAGCGGCGCAGCGCCGGATACAGCACCAGGTTGTTGAACGGGATCAGGATCATCACCAGCAGCGGGTTCAGCGCCTGCATCTGCGAGGCGGTGAACCAGCTGGGCATGCTCATCTGCTGGCCCTGCAGCACCCAGGTCGAGGCCTTCTGGTCGAACAGCGAGAAGAACGGCGTGGTCAGGGCGAAGATCACCAGCACCTTGAGCACCGAACGCACGCCCTCCACCGCCATTTCCGGATGCACGCCGCGGGCGCGCTCCAGCTGCAGCATGGTGCCGCCGCCGATACCGGCCAGCACCGCCACCAGCGCCAGACACAGGCAGATCACGATGCCCAGACTCGGCACCAGCGCGAACGACGCCGCCGCCAGCACCACGCCCAGCACCGCCACGACCAGCCCCGGGCGCCCATGGCCCGGCACCTTCGCCAGCAGCGCAGTGCGCACCACGTTTCCGAAGGAATGCGGATCCTTCGGCGGCAGCGGCACCAGCACGTACTTCTTGCGGCCCAGCCAGAACACGAAGGTCGCCACGAACATCAGGATGCCCGGGATACCGAACGCCCACTGCGGGCCGAGGTTCTTGAGCGCCAGCGGAATCAGCAGCGAGGCGAACAGCGAGCCGAAATTGATGATCCAGTAGAAGGCATCAAAGACGATCTTGGCCAGATGCTTGTTGCTCTGGTTGAACTGGTCGCCCATGAACGAGGCCACCAGCGGCTTGATGCCACCGGCGCCGAGCGCGATGAGGCCCAGCCCCACGAAGAAGCCCTGCCGGCTGTCCTCGAACAGCGCCAGACAGGCGTGGCCGGCACAGTAGATCAGGCTGAACCACAGGATGGTGTGGTACTTGCCGAAGAACTTGTCGGCCAGCCAGCCACCGAGCAGCGGGAAGAAATACACGCCGATCATGAAGCTGTGCATGATGTCCTTGGCCTCGCCTGCGCGCGCCTCGGAGGTGATCTCCTGCAACAGCAGCGAGGTGATCAGGAACTGCACCAGGATGTTGCGCATCCCGTAAAAGCTGAAGCGCTCGCACGCCTCGTTGCCAATGATGTAGCCGATCTGGCGGGGCATCCGTGCCGTGGAATCAGGCATTGCTGCCTCGGTACTGGTCGTCATCTAGGGGCGATCCTGCGATACATAAGGTTGCAAGCGTAACCCAACCGGTTACCCGCGCGTCCATAGCGGAGGTGGCGCAAAGCCATCTGCCGGATGGCAGGTACACCCTACGCGCCCGGCATGCTTTCATGCCCCTTCCATCGGCCCTGAAGCTCCATCATGCCCACTGTCTCCCGCCTGCTGCTGTCCTGCCTGTTGTTGTCCTCGCCGGCAATGGCGGCCCCTGCGACGCCGTTGAGCACGCTGGCCGAGCAGTCCGGCTTCCAGCGCACCGGCCGCTATGACGAAGTCCTGGCGCTGTGCACCGCCTTCGCAGAGCGCTATCCGCAGCAGGTACGCTGCGAGGACTTCGGCACCTCGCCCGAAGGACGGCCGATGAAGGTGCTGATCGCCTCGACCGCCGGCGCGCTGGATCCGCAAACCGCCAGCGCGCGCAAGCTGCCGGTGGTGCTGATCCAGGGCGGCATCCATGCCGGCGAAATCGATGGCAAGGACGCCGGCTTCCTCGCCCTGCGCCAGTTGCTCGACGGTGAGGCCGGCCACCACGCGCTGGACAGGGCGGTGCTGCTGTTCGTGCCGGTATTCAATGTCGATGGCCATGAGCGCTTCGGTGCCTGGAACCGGCCCAACCAGCGCGGCCCGGAGGAAATGGGCTGGCGCACCACCGCGCAGAACCTGAATCTCAACCGCGACTATGTCAAAGCCGACGCCCCGGAAATGCAGGCGATGCTGGCCCTGGTCAACCGCTGGGACCCGCTCATCTACGTGGACCTGCATGCCACCAATGGCGCCCAGTTCCAGCACGACATCTCCATCCAGGTCGAGCCGGTCCACGCCGGCGATCCGCCGTTGCGCTCTACCGGCCGTGCGTTGCGCGACGGGGTGATCGCCGATCTGGCCGCGCAGGGCGCGCTGCCGCTGCCGTACTACCCCTCGTTCGTGGTCAACGACGATCCGGCCTCGGGCTTCGAGGACGGCGTGCCGACGCCGCGCTTTTCCCATGGCTATTTCCAGCTGCGCAACCGCATCGGCGTGCTGGTGGAGACCCATTCGTGGAAGACCTACCCGGTCCGCGTCGGGCTGACCCGCAACACCATCGTCTCGGTGCTGGAACAGAGCGCCCGTCATGGCGCCGGCTGGCGTGCCGAGGCCCTGGCCGCCGACCGCCGCAGCAG
>NZ_BAZI01000044.1 GCF_001310775.1 Stenotrophomonas pictorum JCM 9942 | reverse complement strand
CAGTCGCCGGCGCTGCGCGAGGACGTCAGCGCCACCACCGGTACCGCCAGCGCCATGCCGATCACCACTGGCGCCATCCATGCCGCCAGCGGCGGCGAAACCGCATAGGCCATGCCGCCGACCAGCAGTCCGAACACACTCAGGCCACCATAGCGGCGCAGCAGTTCCGGCCACGACACGCTGCCATCGTCACGCTGCTGCGCATCCCACCCCGAATCCTTGCCGGCCAGCACTTCGGCCACACCCCGCGACTGCACGTACATCACCACCGGCGCCATCAGCGCCGCCAGCACGGTTTCCAGCAGCACCGAGACCAGCGCTCGCAGCGCGCCACCGCAGCCGAGGCGTTCGTTGCGCGAGGTGAGCATGGCGACATAGCCATCGCCTTGGGCGCCAGCAACACCGCCATGGTCAGCACGAACACCCACACCACACCGTCCTGGTCCAGCCCGCGCCAGTACTGCGCGGGGGCCAGCTGCAGGTGCAGCTCCTGCGCCACATCGATCCCGCCGTGGATCAGTGGAATGGCCACCCCGATCAGCATCAGCATCGCCCACATCGGCGCGGTGAAGTAATGGCCAATGCCGATCAGCATGTGCACCCGGCTGATCCAGTGCAGCCCGCTGGCACTGACAACCTTGGCGTGCTGCAGGTTGCCCTGGCACCAGCGGCGATCCCGGATCAGCAGATCGGTCAGTGTCGGCGGGCCTTCCTCGTAGCTGCCGTGCAGGTACGGCACCATGTGGCAGGCCCAGCCGCCGCGACGGATCAGCGCCGCCTCGACGAAATCGTGGCTGAGCACATGTCCGCCAAACGGCTTGCGGCCGGGCAGCTCGGGCAACCCCGCCTGCTCGGCGAAGGCCCGGGTGCGGATCACCGCGTTATGGCCCCAGTAATTGCTCTCGGCCCCGTGCCACCAGGCCACGCCATAGGCCATCACCGGCCCATACACCCGGCCGCCAAACTGCTGCATGCGGGCAAACGCGGTACGGCCGTTGACGACGGCCGGCAATGACTGGATCAGGCCGACCGTGGATGATTTTCCATCGCCGACACAAGCCGCACGATCACCTCACCGGTCATCAGGCTGTCTGCATCCAGGATCAGCATCTGCGGGTAGGCACCGCCGAAGCGGCGCACCCAGTCGGCGATGTTGCCGGCCTTGCGCCCGACATTGCTGGCACGGCGCCGGTAGAACAGGCGCCCGGCGCCGCCGGTGGCCTGCACCAGTCGTGCGAACACCTGTTCCTCGGCGCGACCGGTCGCCTCGCGGGTGGTGTCGCTGAGCACGAAGAAATCGAAGTGATCCAGCTGCCCGGTGGCCGCAACCGATTCGTAGATCGCCTGCAGGCCGGCCATCATCCGCCGCGGGTCCTCGTTGTAGGTGGGCATCAGCAGCGCAGTGCGCTCACGCAACGCCGGCAGCGGCGTATCGGGATAGATGCCCAATTTCCGCCGCCCGCGGAGCAGCGCCTGCAGCCCCGCCAGGCTGCCGACGAACGACAGGGCGACCCACGCGAACAGCAGCACGAACAGCGCCAGCAGGCAGACCTCCAGCACATTGATGCCGCCACTGGCCAGCACCCGGGCCATCATCGCGCTGGCTGCCAGCGTCATCAGCGCGGTCGTGCCGAACACATACAGCCGCCGCAAACCGATATTGGCCGGCGCGGTGAGCTGCCGCGGCGCATGCAGATAGCCGTCGCGCAAAGACTGCTCGGGCATTGCCAGGGGATGCTCGGCCGGCAGCACCGCCATACCGGCATCCCGTAGCGGAGGACCGGAAATATCGGACGTCACGCGCGGCGCCCCACGACGAAGGACAGGAGAAAACCGCGGCAATCGGGAAGATGACCGCGGCTTGGGCTGGGATGAACGCTGCTTCCGTGATGCACCAGAATTCCTCGATGGGACGGCGTGATAGGCGGAAAACGTTAGACGGTTCAACTTAAACCTGCGGCAAACGCCAAGCCGCCGGCGCGGTGCCCTTTCCCCCAAACCGATCAATGCGGGAGCCCCCTCCACCGCATCGCCGTACCGGCATCCTCAACGCCAGGTCTACCTCATGACGGAGCCCGCACCTGGGCGCAGGACGGCCCCATTATCAATGAACCTCCGGACGGCCACCACTTTGCTGCGGGCCGCCCCCGCAATCCGCCCCCATGGCGTCGCCCAAACGCCCCGACGCCTCACCGCAGCACCGGCGCCCGCCGCTCCGCATTTCCGGGATGTCCTGGCGCGTGACCTGAAGACCGGCACCGCTGGCAGCAGCAGGCGCCGGTCCCGACCCCGAAGAAACCGCCCACCGGTGGGCGGGATGCCTCACAGGGGCCCGCTCGCCTGCCGCCGCGCACCGGCGTCACGAAAACCAGCGCACGTTCGACAGAACCCGAAATGAACACGCGCCGGCTGCAACGCCGCGAAACCTCCGGCCCAACTGCCCGAAGGCGTGCTCCGCGCAGGCGGCCGGCATATGCATCGCTGCAGACCTCTGCAGCAGACCGTTCGTGCAGCACCGCCATGTTGAAGGCACCCGGCACGAGGCAAGGAATGCCATCAAACAAACCGCCGGAAAGATCACCGGCAAAAAATTGCGGGAAACGGCAGGCACGATGCAAACCTTGGCTGGCTGGCATGACACAAGGGGCCAGGGGCAAGGCCGCCGACAGCCGCAGAAAACACCCCGACCGGACCGTACAGCGCCCCCGGCATGAGCATCCGGGCCGTTGAAGCGCGGCCGATCAGGCCGGACGGTGGGACAACAGTCCGATACGGCGGAACCACATCTCCACCGGCACAGTGACCAGTGGCGGCACCGCGGCCACCAGCGCCACCAGCATCGCCCACAGCGGCCAGCGCAACCTGCCCCACGCATACAGGCTGACCACCACGTAGAACAGGAACGCCGCACCATGCAGCGGTCCGAAGATCCTCACCCCCAGCGTGGTGGTTTCCGTGCCGTACTTGAGCAGCATGCCGACCAGCAACCCGGCCCAGGTGACACCTTCGATAAACGCGGCCGCGGCAAACAGCTTGCCTGCGGGAGAGAGCGGTTTGGCAGACATCAAAAACCCGTGCTTGTGCAGAAAGGCCGGAAATTGTAGGCCAACCGCGCTGCTCACCCTGGATCAGCGCCGCTTTGCGCGACAGGCAGATCACATCCGTGCCGAAAGTCATGGCCGACTGCGCCAGGCAACGGCACGTAGGGACCATTTTTACCGCAGTCTTATTCAACCGACCCGGACGTTAGCTTTTTCACGCTGGAACAGCACCCGCTCGGGGCGGTGCAGCAGGAAACCCTGGGCGTAGTCCACGCCGAGCTCGCGCAATACAGACAGCACGTTTTCGTCATCCACCCATTCGGCGACGACCTTCAGTTTCCGCTCGTGGCCAATCCGGGTCACGGCATCAATGATGATGCGGCTGACCGGCTCTCGCCCAAGGTCGCGCACGAAGCTGCCGTCGATCTTGATGCTGTCCACCGGCAGGTTCTTCAGATAGCCGAAGGAGGACATGCCGGCACCGAAATCATCCAGCGCGATCCGGCATCCGGACGCGCGCAGGCGCTCGATCACACGTGCCACGCGTTGCAGGTCGCGCACAGCCACCGTTTCGGTGATTTCAAAACACAGCCGCTCCGGCGGCACCCTGAACGTGGTGATCGCATCGAGGATGAAATCCGCCAAACCGTCATCCTCGAGCTGGCGCCAGACAGGTTGATGGAACAGCTGTGCAGCTGGACACCGCACGGATGGATCCGGGAGAAGTTGGCCAACGCGGTACGGATCACCCAACGGTCCACCGCCGGCATCAGCCCGTAGCGCTCGCCGGCGCTGAGGAAGGCACCGGGCATGACCTCACGGCCGGTGTGATCGCGCATGCGCAGCAGCAGCTCCACATGCACCGCATCACCCGCCGCCGGGTCAAGCGCCACCAGCTCCTGGTAGTCCAGCAGAAGCTGGCCCTGCTCCAGCGCCCCGCGTAGGCGGTTGGCCCACTCCATCTCGCCGATACGCTGGGTGCTGGCGGCATCCTCGCGATAGGTGCAGACACGGTTGCGGCCATTTTCCTTGGCTTGGTAGCAGGCGCTGTCGGCCCAGGCCAGCAGGTCCTTGAGCGTGCTGCCTTCGCGCTCGACCATGACCAGGCCAATGCTGGCGCTGACGGTATAAGTACGCTCCTGCCAGTGGAAAATATGGCTCTCGATGCAGCGCCGGATGCGCTCGGCCAGCGCTTCGGCCTGCACCAGGTCCACATCGAACGCCAGCAGGGCGAACTCGTCCCCGCCGAGCCGGCCGAGAATCGTGTTGCGGCCCAACACGGCGCGCATCGCCCGCGCCAGCTGCACCAGCAACTGGTCACCGGCCGCATGGCCGGACAGATCGTTGATCAGCTTGAACTGGTCCAGGTCGAAGTACAGCAGCGCGAACGGCGCAGCCAGTGCAGTACCGTCATCCCCGGCCAGCGCTTCGCGCAGCAGCCGCTCGAACTCGCGACGATTACGCAGTCCGGTCAATTCATCGTGCGTGGCCTGGTAATGCAGGCGCTCGGTCATCGCCCGCTGCGCACTGGTATCGGTGGCCACCATCAGCAAATGCGGCAGTGCCTCCACTTCCACTTGGGCCAGCGAGGCATTGATCCAGAAAGCCGCGCCGCCGGCCGGGGTCAGCATCACCTCCTGGCTGCGCCACCCACCGCCACTCACCGCCATGGCAATCGCGCGCTCGCAGGCATGGCTATCGGCGAACAGCGAGCACAGCGGTGACCCGACCACGTCACCCAGCAACTGCCGCGCCGCCTGGTTGGCGTAGGTAATGCGGCTGCCGTCACCATTGGCCAGCAACACCAGCGCCGGCAGCAGTTCGTTGAGAGTGCGGAAGCGTGCCTCGCTTTCACCGAAGCGCACGCTCATGCGCCGCCCCAGATCAACCGCGCGGCGCCGGGTCGTCATCTGCGACCACACCAGCAGTGCCAGCAGGGTACTGATCGCGGTGCCGCCGATAAGGATCGCGCGCAGTTGCCCCCATTCGAACAGGTCAGCGCGCGGCCACAGACGCATCTCCCAACGGCGGCCGCCAAAATCCAGTTGCCGCACTTGCTGGGGAACTTCGGCGACCGGCGTGGCTGACGCAAATACCAGGTCCTGCCCGGCAGGCGCATCCAGATCGCGAATCTGCACGTGCATGTATTCCAGCACGCGCCCCTGCAGTGCCTGGGTGATCATCGGCTCCAGTCGCATGCTGACCGCCAGCGCTCCGATCTCGCGCTGACGACGTTCAGGCACCGTCAGCGGAACCGCACCGGGAGAATAGACCGGCAGGCGCACGGTGACGCCGGTGGCACTGGCCGCCGCGTCCTGGAACTGCACCAAGGGAAACGGCGCTGACGCGGTGGGCATATCGCGGTCCCGCGCCAGCTGCAATGCCCGTAGATTATCCGGCTGCCGGGTGATGTCGAAACCGACCAGCACCTCGTTGCCCTGCAGCGGCGCCACAAACTGGTAGCGGTAAGCCACCTGACCGGGATCGGTGGCACTGGTTTCGGCGCGCGCGAAGCCGGTGAGTACATAACCTTGCGCCAGCTCCTGCGGACGCAGGTTCTTCTGGTATTGGGAGAACTCTTTCTGGTCCATTCCATCGCTGGAAAGGAACACCGTCTGCATCGAGCGCAGCACCATAGCCGCCCCCTTCAGCGGCTCGCGCATGCGCGACTGCGCCGCATTGGCCAGCGAGCCCTGCAAGGATTCAGTGCGCTGCTGCTGGTAGACCCACTCATGGTGCGCCAGAGCCGCCGTGCACACCAGGCCCAGCAACAATACCGCCAAAGCCCAGAACGGAGAGGTGGGTACCAATCCGCGCGTAATCGCATTGCCCGTACCCGTTTCCTCCGGTGTCCTCCCTGCCTCCCGTACTGGCATGAATCCGGCTCCCTGAAGATGACAACGACAATAATGCTCCCCCCCACCCGTCGCGCAGTGAAAGCGGCGTGGTCTATACACACATCGTCCGTGCCGCAGCAGCAGGCCGACTGTCGCCAATCAATAACCCTATCGGGTGATGAAAGGAATTCTTGAACGCAAACCCGGGACCGCAATCCATTTCTGAAACGGCGTGCCGGGTTTCACTTTTGACCACCATCGCCGCGCCGCTTCATCCATGGAGCCGCCTCGGCCGGCCGGTTCCACGGTAAGCGGGACCGATGCCAAAACACACATCCCTGCCGTGGCCGCCTTCGCAATCCGCTGTCCCGCCAATCAAGTGAACTTGAGCAGGTCAGCTCCGGGCACCCTGCGGAGCTGAACGCGTTGTTGAATCCGACACGCCCTGTTCAACGAACGTGATGTGTCGAAGCCCATTCCGGCGTTGTGGTGATAGAGGCGCGGACCACAGCTTGGCTTGGCTCACCGCACAGCACCGGTACGACGCCGGCGGCACGGGTCTCATCACGTTGCGGTAGACCCGCCAGTGGCGAGGTGCATCTTCCCGCTCACCTTGCGACGAGCACGCTTGACACGACACTGCCCGGTGGCATTTCCAGACCCGCGCAACGATCCGTGGTTGCTACGACGAAACCTGGATTGGTACGTGGCCGGATTGCCCCGCTTTGAGAGAAGCGAAGTGGAAGCCTGCGCGACACAACGCGTGCGGCCAAAGTCGCTGCGGTGGGAGCAGCTGCGGCAGCCGTATCCCGGCCACACCAAATTTCCAGGAACAGCGTTTACGGTTGGCGCGGGGTTGCCTGGTTCAACTGCGCTTCCTCCACCTGTGTGGCCTTCGGCAACGCACGCGCTACCCTGCTGCTCCCGCCCCCCTTGCACTTCACCAGCGTCTTCCCATGAACAACACCGATCACCGCGTCCAGGGCCTCAACAACGATGAGGTGGCGGCCGACTGGCCTGCGATCAGCGCGCGCGAGATCGCATGGCTGAGCGGGCGTTTCCCGCAACTGGAAGGTGCCGGTGCGGTGTTGTGGCACAGCCCGCGGCCGATGTCGGCGGCGGCCATTGTCGAGGGCCGACACGGACAGGTGTTCATCAAGCGCCATCACCACAGCGTCCGCACCGCGGCCAGCCTGGGCGAGGAACACCGCTTCATCGCCCATCTCGCCGCTGCCGGGGTACCGGTGGTGCAGGTAATGGGTGATCGCGATGGCGCCACCGCCATTGAACATGGCCACTGGACCTATGAGCTGCATGCGCTGGCCGCCGGTCAGGACCTCTACCGCGACGCACCGTCATGGACACCGCCGCTCGATCCCGGACACGCGCGGGCCGCCGGCGCGATGCTGGCCATCCTGCACAACGCCGCTGCGGGCTACCACGCCCCGCAGCGCAGTACGCACATGCTGGTCGCACGCGATGACCTGATCCGCGCGGCCGATCCCATCGCGCAACTGCAGCGCGATCTGGTCGAGCGACCGGCACTGGCCGACTATCTGGCGCGCAAACCGTGGCAACACGACCTGCAGCAGACCGTGCTGCCGTGGCACCGCGCGCTGGGTGAGCGCCTGCACCGCGAACCGCGGCTGTGGGCACACAACGACTGGCACGTCTCCAACCTGCTGTGGCGCGACACCGGCAATACCCCGAGGGTGGCCTCGGTACTCGACTTCGGTCTCGCCTCGCCTACCAGCGCGCTGTTCGATCTGGCCACCGCGATCGAGCGCAACGCGGTGGCGTGGCTGGAACTGGAGCGCGGCGAACAGGCGGTGCATACCGGTATCGCGCTGGCCCTGCTCGACGGCTACCGCCGCGTCCGCCCGCTGAGCGCGGCGCACGTACAGCTGCTGGCCGACCTGCTGCCCATCGTCCACTTCGATTTCGCGCTGTCGGAAGTGGAGTATTTCCACGGCGCCACCGGCTCCACCGCCAACGCCGACATCGCCTGGCACACCTTCCTGCTCGGCCACGCACAGTGGTTCACCCGCAACCCGGGACAGGCGCTGCTGGCCGCGCTGCGCGCCGCCGCCTGAACCGGCGCACGGGCCAAATCCATCCGGTTGTGGTCAAATACGCCCCTGAAGCGGGGGTGCCTGGCGTGATCAGGCTGAGAGAGTCCCTTGGAACCTGATCCGGTTTGCACCGGCGTAGGGAGCTTTGAGCAGCACCCGAATCCCCTCTTTGGCGGGGTTCGTGCGCGCGCCTTCGCTTCGTCTCCCCTCCTGGCTGATGACGAACCGAATGAACCGCTGCTACCGAATCTCGCTGTTGACTGCCGCCATGGGCGCGGCGCTGCCGCTGTACGCCAGCAACGTTGAAACCGAGGCCGCCGACCGCTCGCCCACCGAGCTGGCCGCCGTGCGCGTGCAGGCCAAACAGGACGCCGCACCGCAGACCACCCAGTCCGGCAGCTTCGGCGGCGGCGACTGGAAGAACACCCCGGCCGCGGTCAGCGTGCTTGATCGCGCCCTGCTCGACAGCCGCCAGGTGCGCACGCTCTCCGAGCTGGCGCACAACGATGCCTCGCTCGGCGACAGCTACGCGCCGGTCGGCTACTACCAGAACATCGCCATCCGCGGCTTCGCGCTGGATACCGCCACCGGCTACCGCTTCAACGGCCTGAGCATTGCCGGCGAACAGCGCCTGGCGCTGGAACACATCGCGCAGGTGGAAGTGCTCAAGGGCGAGGCCGGACTGGCCGCCGGCGTGATGGCACCGGGCGGCATCATCAACTACGTCGGCAAGCGCCCGACCGACGTCCGCAACCTCACCCTGGCCACCGATGCCGAAGGCAGCCGCTACGCCGCCATCGACGTGGGCCACTGGCTGAGCCCGCGCTTCGGGGTGCGCTTCAATGCCGCCTGGGACGACAGCAACTCGTACATCGAGCACGCCGATGGCCGCCGCAACTTCTATGCGCTGGCCACCGACTGGCGGATCAGCGAACGCGCCAAGCTCGAGGTGGATGCCAACTACCAGACCAGCGCGCAGCGCTCGGCTTCGGCCTACCAGCTGCTCGGCGCCAGCGCGCTGCCGGGCGAAGTGAACCGGGAGCACATGCTCGGCTACCAGGCCTGGCAACGGCCGGTGGGCATCGACAGCACCAACATCACCGCACTGCACACCTGGGACTTCAGCCCGAACTGGCAGTCACGCGTGTCGGCCAGCCACAGCCGCACGGTGATCGATGACAACGTCGCCTTCGCCTATGGCTGCTACTACGCCGCGCAATGCGCCGACGGCAGCGTGCCGGGCAACTTCTTCGCGCCCAACGGCGACTACGACATCTACGACTACCGCAGCCCGGACGACACCCGCCGCAACCAGGAGCTGCGCGCCGAACTGCATGGCCGCTTCAGCACCGGCAACATCGGCCACCAGCTCACGCTCGGCATGGACGGCTTCCACCGCACCGTGGACAAGCGCCGCAACGTCAACGAGTACGTCGGCACCGGCAACATCCACGACGCGGAGGTACCGCAGTTCGCGCCTTCGCCGCTGCAGCCGGGCCCTTCGGTGCGCCGCCTGGACAGCAGGCAGAACGCGCTGTTCGTGCTCGATCGCATGGATCTCGGTGCCGACTGGCAGTGGCTAGCCGGCGGTCGCTTCGTGCGGCTGGAGGAGACCGCGCGCAACAAGCGCGGCGCGCTGGAACGCGAAAGCCGCCTCTCACGCTTCCTGCCGCAGAGCGCGCTGATCTGGCGCGCGAACGATCAGCTCAATGTCTACGCCAGCTATGTCGAAGGCATCGCGCTGGGTCAGGAAGCGCCGTTCTGGACCGTCAACGACGGCGAATTCCTGCCCGCGGTGCGCTCGCGCCAGACCGAGGTCGGCGTGAAATTCGCGCCCTCCGATGCGCTGGCGCTGGGCGCGGCGCTGTTCCGCACCACCCAGCCGTTCCAGTACGCGCAGCCCGATGCCAGCGACGCCGGTTACACCTTCGGCGAGCGCGGCCAGCAGGCCCACACCGGTCTGGAACTGACTGCGCGCGGGCACGTCAGCGAGCACCTGCAGCTGACCGCCAGCGCCAGCGTGCTGCAGGCCGAAGCTCGTCGCAGCGGTACGCCGGCCTACGAAGGCCACCAGCTGATCAACGTCCCGAAGCGTCGCGCCAGCCTGCACGCCGATTACGCGCTGCCGTTCGTTGACGGCCTGGGTATCACCGGCGGCTGGCGCTATGCCTCGGCCAACGTCGCCACCGCCGATGGCCGCGTGCGCGCACCGGGCTACAGCGTGGTCGATGCCGGTCTGCGCTTCCAGCACCGCCTGCACGCGCGCCCGGTGACCTGGAACCTGTCGGTGGACAACCTGTTCAACCGTTTCTACTGGCGCGATACCGGCAGCAGTTCCGGTGACTACTACCTGTTCCCCGGCGCACCGCGTCAGGCCCGCCTGTCGGTCAGCTTCGCGCTATGAATCCGGTGCTGCTGGAATGGTCGGCGGTAGGCTTCAGTGTCCTCGGCGTATGGCTGATGGCGCAGCGGCGGATGCTGGCCTGGCCGGTCGGGCTGGTTTCGGTCGGCCTGTACGCGCTGGTGTTCGTGCAGGTCAGGCTGTACTCCGATGCCCTGCTGCAGGGCGCGTTCGCCGGGTTCCTGCTGTATGGCTGGCTCACCTGGCGCCGGCAGCTGCAGCACGACGGCCGGATCGTGATCGCGCCATTGGCCTCCTGTCAGTGGTCGCGTGACCTCGGCATCGGCCTGGCCTTCGGCCTGGCCCTGGGTGCGGCGATGCACAGTTTCACCAACGCCGCATTGCCGTGGCTGGACGCCATGCTCGCCGCGCTCAGCCTGGTCGCGCAGTGGTGGCAGGCACGCCGGCATGTCGCCGCGTGGTGGCTGTGGATCGTGGTGGACGTGGTCTACATCGGCATGTATTTGTTCAAATCGCTCCACCTCACCGCCGCGCTGTACCTGCTGTTCGTCGGTCTGGCGGTGATCGGCCTGCGGGCATGGAGCAGGGCGGCCAGGACGGCCTGAAAACCACGGGCAGCACCGGGCTTCGATACTTGCCGGTCGAAGCCCGGCTTGCTGCAATCTCGCCCACTTCTTTGGAGTGCGCCATGCAGGACATCGGGGCGTAGTTGCTGGTAAATCCGGCTCGGGCAATGGTGGGGTGTCGTTGTGCGTCACCCTGCTGATGCAGCTGCGCAGCATCGCTGTGGTGACATGCGGCGCCGCGCGGATTGTTGTCGCTCTGCACATACGCGTCAGCTGACCGGAAACCTTTCACGAAATACGGGTCACTCCACTCTGATCCCTGTTTCTATCTGTTCCTGCTTTTTCAGCCCGCTCGGCTGCCGATGATCTACCCGCAGGTGCGGTGGACACGGGAAAAAAGCGTGGATGAAGGACGAATCGAAGAGGCCCCGCTGCGGAGGACAGGCGCAATCCTCACCGGGGCGTTGTCTGCACCTACCGCGTCCATGCCGGTCGTGGCCTGAGGCGTGTGCGGCGGCGCGTCGAGGGAAGTCAATGCGGCCAAACAGCCTGACGGCGGCACTGTGCCGCCCCTGCCTGTCACTGCCATACTGCGTACGCGCCTGAACGGCATAGGCGCCCCAAACAGGCCAACCGCCATGCGCTTGAAGACCGCCCCCGTGTTGATCGGATTGTCTGCGCTGAGTTTTGCGCTGGTTTTTGTCGATCTGCCGGCGGGAACCCGCGGCAGCATGGCGGCCGTCAGCCTGGCCTCGGGCGTGGCGGCGCTGGTGATGATGGCCTGCGCCGCCTTGCTGGGTGCGCGCTGGAAAGTGGTGGAGTCGGCATTCGGGGGACTGGACCGGGTCTATGAAACCCATAAATGGCTGGGGGTCTGGGCGCTGGTCTTCGCCTCGGTGCACCTGGCATTCAAGGCGGGCATGCCGGGCTGGGAGACCGCCGCAATCATCGAACTGCCTGCGCCGGTGACGCGCCTGGTACGGCAGCTGTCCTACATCGCGCTGATGCTGATCGTGCTGCTCGCACTGAACCGCAAAATTCCGTACCGCACCTGGCGCTGGTGGCACAAGTTGTCCGGCCCGCTGTTCCTGATCGTGGTCCTGCACTGGCTCAGCTTCAAGTCACCGGTCGCGCTGCTGTCCCCGGCCGGTGTCTGGCTGACCATCGCCGCGGCGCTGGGTGCCGCCGGCGCCTTCTACAAACTGTTGCTCTATCCCTTTGTATCCAACCGCGCCGAATACCAGGTCACCGGCGTGGTATCCGGCCCTTCCGCGGTGCGGCTGGTGCTGTCGCCGCTGGGCCACGGCATTGAATACCGGGCGGGCCAGTTCGCCTTTGTGTCCTTCAGTGCGCCCGGGCTGCACGAGCCCCATCCGTTCACCATCGCCAGTGCGGGGACGCGCGACGAGCCGGTGCAGTTCGTCATCCGCGCCCTGGGCGATTACACGCAGCGTCTGGTCCGGGAGGTTTCCATCGGGATGACCGCCGAAGTACACGCGCCGTTTGGGCGATTCATGCGGCCGGCGCAGGCGACCGCCGAGGTATGGATCGCCGGCGGCGTGGGCATCTCGCCGTTCCTGGCCTGGCTGGATGACCCGGCCGCGCGCGGATTGGAACGCATCACCCTGTTCAATTTCCAGACACCGGGCCGCGCGTTTCCCGCCGCCGAAGAGTTGGCCCCGCTCGCACAGCAGCGCGGCGTGGACTACGTGCCGATACTGGCGGGCGTGGAGACCCCCGCCTTCCAGGAGAAATTCGCCGCGCGGGTGGCCGAAGCGGGCCCCTCCCATCTCCAGGTCTGCTTCTGCGGCCCGGCCGGCCTGCTCGAGGAGGTCCGCAAGATCATGGCCGCCCATGGCGTGCCCAACGCCAACCTCTCGCACGAACTGTTCGACTTCCGCTGACGCGGCCCCACGGCCGCCGTCATCCAGACGGTGCTGCAGGCATGGGCGTACCCGGTGCCTGCTGCCTGCCGCATCGGCGTCCGGTGTCGGCGCGAATCCGGCGAGGGCCAAGCCAAGGCCACCGGGCTGGCGCCGCCCGGGTCCGGAACCGCCCTGAACCACGCATGGGGCGAGCGGGTGTTCCGCCCGCGGGGTTTACCGGTCGCCCCGCATCCCTTCGTCGGAGACGATGCGGCCATCCACCAGCGTGATCTTGCGGTCGCAGGTTTCCGCCAGGCGCGGGTCGTGGGTCACCACCAGCACCGCGCAGCCGAACTGTTCGTTGAAACGGCGCAGCAACTGGAACACGTCCGCCGCGGTCCGGGTATCCAGGTTGCCGGTGGGCTCATCGGCCAGCAGCAGGGAGGGACGGGTCATCAGCGCCCGGGCGATGGCCACGCGTTGCTGCTGGCCACCGGAAAGCTGATCGGGAAGACGGTCGGCGAACTTCTCCAGGCCCACGTCGGCCAACAGGCCGCGGGCGATATCCAGCGTCTCGCGTGACGGCCGGCCCTGGGCGACCAGCACCGGCATCAGCACGTTCTCCAGCGCGGTGAACGCGCCAATCAGGTGGTGGAACTGGAACACGAAACCGATCTGGCTGCCGCGCAGCGCGGTGCGGGCTTCGTCGTCCATCGTGCGGGTGGGCCGGCCGCCCAGATAGAGCTCGCCGCCAGTAGGGGAATCCAGCAGGCCGATCATGTTCAGCAGCGTGCTCTTGCCCGAACCGGAGGGGCCGACCAGCGCGGCGAAGTCGGCGCTGTCCAGCCTCAGGTCCACCCCGTGCAGCACTTCCACCTCGTTGGGCTGGCCCATGTTGTAGGACTTGCGCAGCCCCTCCAGGCGCAGCACCTCGCGGACCTCAGACATGGCGGATGGCCTCCACCGGATCCAGCCGCGATGCGCGCCAGGCC
>NZ_BAZI01000043.1 GCF_001310775.1 Stenotrophomonas pictorum JCM 9942 | reverse complement strand
CCGCCGCCCCGGCCGAAAGCGCCGACCAGTTCATCGCCCGCGTGAATGCCGAATACAAGGCCATGTACCCGGAGATGACCTCGGCGCAGTGGCTGTCCTCCACCTATATCAATGACGATTCGGCGCGTGTGGCCGCCAAGGCCAACGAGCGCTGGCTGACCACGCTCAACGGCTGGATCGAGCAAGCCAACCAGTACGAAGGCCAGCCGATGAGCGCCGACACCAGGCGCGCCATCAGCCTGCTCAAGCTGATGACCGCCATGCCCGCCCCGCGCGATCCGGCCAAGCTGGCCGAGCTGGCCGGCATCGCCACCAAGCTGGAAGGCGACTACGGCGCCGGCACCTACTGCGTGGGCGAAGGCGATGCCAGGAACTGCCGCCAGCTCGGCGACCTGGAGAAGGTGCTGGCCACCTCGCGCGACTACAACCAGCAGCTCGACGCCTGGCAGGGCTGGCACTCCACCGCCGTGCCCTCGCGCGCCAGCTACCAGCGTTTCGTCGAACTGGTCAACGAAGGCGCCCGCGAGCTGGGCTACAGCGACGCCGGCCAGATGTGGCGCAGCGGCTATGACATGCCGGCCGAGCAGGTTGGCCCGGAAACCGACCGCCTGTGGGAACAGGTCAAGCCGCTGTACGAGCAGGTCCACTGCTACACCCGCGCCAAGCTGGACAAGGAATACGGCAAGGACAAGGCCGAAGTGGGCGGCGGCATGATCGCCGCGCACCTGACCGGCAACATGTGGCAGCAGGACTGGAGCAACCTGTGGGACATGACCGCGCCTTACCCGAATGCCGGCAGTCTGGACATCACCGCCGCGCTGGAAAAGCAGTACCAGGGCAACCTGAGCGCGGCGCTGGCCAAGGCCGGCGGCAGCGATCCGGCAAGCCGTTTCAAGGCCCAGCGTGAGGCCGAACTGGCCACCGCCCGGCAGATGACCGAGCGCGCGCAGGACTTCTACGTGTCCCTCGGCATGCCCAAGCTGCCGGAGAGCTACTGGGCCAACACCCAGTTCATCAAGCCGCTGGACCGCAACGTGGTCTGCCACGCCAGCGCCTGGGACATGAACATGGGCGGCGACGGCAAGGACATCGGCCCGGACGTGCGCACCAAGATGTGCATCACCCCGACCGAAGAGAACTTCACCACCATCTACCACGAGCTGGGCCACATCTATTACGACCTGGCTTACAACCCGCTGCCGCCGCTGTTCCAGGGCGGGGCCAACGACGGCTTCCATGAAGCCATCGGCGACACCATCGTGCTGGCGATGACGCCCAAGTACCTCAACTCCATCGGTCTGGTCGGTGCGCAGCAGGAAAGCCGCGAAGCCACCATCAACGCGCAGATGCGCATGGCCATGAGCGGCGTGTCGTTCCTGCCGTTCGGGCTGATGATCGACCGCTGGCGCTGGGGCGTGTTCGACGGCTCGATCAAGCCGGACCAGTACAACCAGAAATGGTGGGAGCTCAAGGCCCAGTACCAGGGCGTGGCCCCGGCCACCGCCCGCGGCGAGGAGTTCTTCGACGCCGGCGCCAAGTACCACGTGCCGGGCAATACCCCGTACCTGCGTTACTTCCTGGCGCGCATCCTGCAGTACCAGTTCTACAAGGGCCTGTGCGATGCCTCCGGTTATACCGGCCCGCTCAACGAGTGCAGTTTCTACGGCAACAAGGAAGCCGGCCAGAAGTTCTGGGCGATGCTGAGCAAGGGCGCCAGCCAGCCGTGGCAGGCCACCCTGAAGGAACTCACCGGCGAAGAGAAACTCGACGCCGGCCCGATGCTGGAATACTTCGCCCCGCTGCAGGAATGGCTCAAGCAGCAGAACGAAGGCCAGATGTGCGGCTGGACCGCGCAGGCGCCCGCGGCCAGCGCACCGGCAACCCAGGCTACCGCTGCGAAATAAAACTTGCGGGTGGATTGAAGACAAAGGGCGCCTTTATGGCGCCTTTTGTTTTTGTGCGAAGTCCTCCGGCTATATCGAGCGCACCGACTGCACCGCAGTCTGGTTAGGCTGGCGAACTGAAGGTGTAATCGTTACGCCGTCTTTTTTGCCGCATAAAAACAGGCACAAAACACGCGCCCGCTATCTACAGATCTTTCAATCCAATGAAACACAAGGAAAGTCTCGAGGATTGCCAGCAACATTCAAGTCGGCCATGATCGGCGCTATCCCGCGATTGTGCGGCCCAATGAGTGTTAGCTTTCATGCCAATCTCCTGGAAAAAAACTAACAGATTCAAACCAACACCGATCCTGCAGAGAATCGCTGAGAAAAGAACCATCAACGATAAGGGAGGAGCGTCTTTCTCCGGATTGGAGTTGCAACAGCATATTGGCGTACTGCACTCAATGCTAGATTTCCCTGCCGTATGTGAGCCATTTGACAAGACCAACCTCATATGGACCGCCCTCTCAAATGCCAAACCTGAAATTACGCCAGCCTCATTCATTCAAGCCATAAACAACTCACTCACCACCTCTCTGTCAAAAAAAAGTGAGAAATATGTATTAGTTACATCTATTTCGACACCATCATTGACACGCACCGAGTCCATCAAAGTTATTTCAAACAAAATTCGATTCCATCACTCTGGACTACCGAAAAAATTCGCAAGCCACAAAGAAATCCTGGATAAAAACAAGAGAATAGAGAATTCAATCGAAGAGCCCAGCTCGTATACACCAATATCGATTGAAGTGTTAGCCAAGAGCGAAGCTGAAGCCGCAAACCGTGGCCTTTATGAAATCGATCTACTAAGAGGGCTTTGGTGCATGTTCGTCAATCCGTACATGCAGGTTTCTTTATTTAGCTCAGGGCGCGGACCTATCAATTCGATAAGACTTGGCAACTGCCACACACTCCACAAGAAAAGCGGCGAGAGCGCTTCAACAATGAATTGGTTTGAACATAACTATTCACCCGTAAGAATTTTCAAACCAAAACCTGACTCCCAGTACGGCCGCCACACCAGAATAATCCTCAACCGCCTCTCGCGCACTAAATATAAAAATCCAATCTGCGACTCAATCGTATCCTATGCACGAGCACTGGATGAGCCAGACCCGAGCTCTGCCTTCCTGCGACTATGGACATCACTGGAGTCACTCGTCACGCCCTATCAAGCCAACTATGATCTTCTCGTGAAACGCTGTTCATTCCTATTCACTGATCACGAATACCAACAACAAATTCTTGAGCATTTGCGTGAATTCAGAAACTCAGTCGTCCACACTTCAAAAGAACAGATTGAGGCGCGCACAAACTGCTTCCATCTCCAGACATTCTTCCGCTCACTTGTCTTTTTCCTAATAAATAACGGAAACTACTTCAGATCGCTTTCTGAGGCACATGACTACCTTGACCTACCTAATGATCATGGAGCCATCGTTAGCCGCATAAAACTTCTAACGAAAGCAAAAAGGTTCACATCCCCAATTGAGACATAACCAAATTGACCAAGGACCGTAGGCTGGGTTAGTCCCACCAACCCAGCGCCTTTGTTTTGTTTTGCGATGCTGGGTTGATGGAGCCAACCCAGCCTACCGGGCTCCTGAGCTCTGAGCGCGGGGCTTTTTGCTCGGACGACGGAGCAAATTGCTCGGAGTCCCGAGCTTTCTGCTCGGCGCACGGAGCTGTTTGCTCGGACGACCGAGTACCTGAGCCCGGAACGCCGGGCTTTTTGCTCGATCAAAGGAGCAATTTGCTCGGATTACCGGGCCTTTTGCTCGGCGCGCGGAGCATTTTGCTCGGACCGCCGAGCTCCTGAGCCCGGAACGCCGGGCTTTCTACCCGGATGACGGAGCAATTTGCTCGGAAGCCCCGAGCTTTCTGCCCGGCGCACGGAGCGTTTTGCTCGGGCCGCCGAGCTCCCGAGCCCGGAGCACCGAGCTTTTTGCCCGGGCGGTGGAGCAATCTGCTCGGAGTCCCGAGCTTTCTGCCCGGCACGCGGAGCGCTTTGCTCGGTCGGCCGAGTACCGTAGGCTGGGTTAGCCCTAACAACCCAGCGCCTTTGACGTGCATTGCGATGCTGGGTTGATGGAGCCAACCCAGCCTACGACCCTCCGTCCCTCCGCCGGACATTCCGGTTGGTCACTCCCCGACCCGTAGCCACCGGCAACCCGGCGCCTGGTGGAGGTGCAGCGAGTAGCCCGGGTAAGCAACGCGCACCCGGGACTTGTTCGATGCCTGCCTTGCGGTGTGCCCCCGGGTGCGGCCGATGGCCTTACCCGGCTACTCGGCTGGCGGGGTGTCTGGGCGGGGTTGTCCACCAGCTCCGGCGCCGATCAGACGCCGAACTATTCCGATGAGGCTTTTTGCTGGTCCGTTAAGGCTTTTTGCTACTCCGGAGAAGCTCGGAGCTGAACAATTAAGGCTTTTTGCTATTCCGGATAGTTTCCGAGCTACTCCGTTAAGGCTTTTTGCTGTTCGGGAGAACTCACGGGCAGCGGAGTGATGCTGCCCCGGCTTCCGGCGCCGTTTGCATGATTCACGGCCCGCCCTGCCACCCATACGACAAGGGCGCCTCGCGACGCCCTTGTGATTCACGCGCTGGGCCGATGGCCGCTCAATGCGTGCCGGCGGTGCCCTTGGCGCCTGCGCCCAGCTCGGCGGCGAGGTTGCGCTTGTAGGTGTCGAAGTCGATGCCCTGCTCCGCGGCCTCGGCGTGGGCGGCGTCCTTCAGCGCATCCGAATACATCAGGCGCACGGGGGTGTTGTTGTTCTCGTGCCATTCGGCCGCACGCATGATCAGCGCCAGCACGCGCGCGGCGCTGGGGGTCTCGCCGGCGATCTTGCCGTCCATGCCCAGCACCCATTCGCCGTCGCGGCGGACGATGCCGGCCAGCAGCGTGCGGTGCTGGTCGCGCAATTCGGCATGCGGCTCGACTTTCGCCTTGGGTTCGGGATTGGCCGCGGCCTGGTTGCGCTCGCGCTCGGCCAGCTTCTTCTTCGCCTCGCGGCGGCCCTTGGATTGGATCGACATCGGTGTGTGCTCTTGAACGGCCGCCGGTGATGGCGGCGCGGCTATTGTCCCTTATCGGGATGACGAGGCGGTGGCGCCTCAGGAATGTGTGGCCGCACGCTGCGCGCGCAGGCTGCGGCGTTCCCATTTCCAGGCGATACCGCTGGCGACGGCGAACAGCCCGGCGCCGATGGCCAGCCACAGCCCGCTGCGGCTGAGCAGCGGCGACAGCACACCGGCGATGACGGAGTTGGTCAGCAGGGTGCTGAAGGCCTGCATCGAGGAGGCGGTGCCGCGCTGGCGCGGGTACATGTCCAGGATCGCCAGGCTCAGGATCGGGAAGATCAGCGCCACGCCGAAGGAGGTCAGCGGCAGCGACAGCACCGCCCACGGCACGCTCATCTGCGGGGCCAGCGCGTTGTAGCCGATGTTGTACAGGGTGGCCACGGCAATGCAGCCATAGCCGATACGTACCGCACGGACGCCATCCATGCGGCCGGCCGCGCGCCCGGAGGCGTAGGCGCCCAGCGCCATGCCGCCGATGGTGGGAATGAACAGCCAGGCGAACTGGCGCTCGTTAAGGTGCAGCAGGTCCAGCACGAAAGCCGGCGCCGAGGCGATGTACAGGAACAGGCCGCCGAAGCCGAGCGAGCCGGCGGCGGCCAGCCGCAGGAAACGCGGATTGCGGGCGATGCCCAGGTAATCGCGCAGCAGCCGTGCCGGGTGCAGCGACAGGCGCGCGTGCGGCGGATGGGTTTCCGGCAGCCAGATCATCGTGATCAGCAGCAGCGCGCTGGAGAACGCCACCAGAAACCAGAAGATGCCCTGCCAGCTGCTCCAGCCCAGCAGCCAGCCGCCGATGATCGGGGCGATGGCCGGGGCGATGGAGAAGATCATCGACACCTGGCTCATCAGCCGCTGGGCGTCGTCGCCGTCGTACAGGTCGCGGATCACCGCGCGGCCGATGATGTAGCCCACGCCGGCCGACAGCCCCTGCAGGCCACGGAACAGCAGCAGCGTGGCCATGTCGGTGGCCAGCGCGCAGCCGATGGAGGCGCCGATGAACACCGCCAGCCCGCCCAGGATGACCCGCTTGCGGCCCAGCGCATCGGACAGCGCGCCGTGCAGCAGGCTCATCAACGCGTAGGCCAGCAGATAGACGCTGATGACCTGCTGCATGGCCAGCTTGTCGGCACCGAGCTCGGCGCCGATGTGGGGAAAGGCGGGGAACACCGCGTCGATCGCGAACGGACCGAACATCGACAGTCCGCCGACCAGCACGGCGATACGGCGCAGCGAGACCTGCTTGCTTGCTTGCATGGATTCCAACAACCGGAAAACGCACCGGCCGGCGACCGGTGCGGGACAAAAACGGGGATGAACAGGACCGGGCGCGGGCGATGCGACACGGCCATGACGGACTCAGGGTATCGGTCTGGTTCCGCATCGTTCAGCGAGATCAAGCCTTCAAGACCGCCGGGCACGGGGCGCGGCCCCAAACACCGGGATGCCGATGGTAATCCAAGCCGGTGCGCGGGTCTGCCCCGGGCTATAATCGGCGCGCTGTACGTAACACGGTGGGAGAAGCGGCTCACCCCGCTGCCGAAGGCGCAAAAGCCCGTAATCGCTCAGGCCCGATACCACCTGCAACAAAACTCTGGAGAGACCGGGTTACCGGCGCCGAAGGGGCAAGAAGCACACGATCCTCGTCGCGGCGCTTCCAAACTCTCAGGCAAAAGGACAGAGGGGCGCAAGACACGCCACCGGCTTGCCGGCTGTGGCGCCGTTTGCGCGGCGCTGTGGTCTGCCGGTGCGGGCCTTGCCCACCCCGCCTTTGCCCGCACGCCTTCTCCGGACGTCAGCCATGACCCAGAACACCCCTTCGTTGCGCGACCTCGAACATTCCTCCGCCTTCGTCGAGCGCCACATCGGCCCCAACGATGCCGAAATCGCGCAGATGCTGCGCGTGGTCGGCCACGACTCGCTTGAAGCGCTGACCGACGCCATCGTGCCGGGCTCGATCAAGTCGCCGGCGCCGCTGGCGCTGCCCGAGTCGCTGACCGAAGTGGAAGCGCTGGCCAAGATCCGCGCCATCGCCCGCAAGAACACCGTGCTGCGCAGCTTCATCGGCCAGGGCTATTACGGCACCCACACGCCGAACGTGATCCTGCGCAACATCCTGGAAAACCCGGCCTGGTACACCGCCTACACCCCGTACCAGGCGGAAATCTCGCAGGGCCGCATGGAAGCGCTGATCAACTTCCAGACCCTGTGCGCCGACCTGACGGGCATGGAGATCGCCAACGCCTCGCTGCTGGACGAAGCCACCGCCGCGGCTGAAGCGATGACCCTGGCCAAGCGTTCGGCCAAGTCCAAGTCCAACCTGTTCTTCGTGCATGACGCGGTGCACCCGCAGACGCTGGAACTGCTGCGCACCCGCGCCGAGCCGATGGGCATCGCGCTGCAGGTCGGCACCCCGGCCGAGGCGATGACCGCCGATGCGTTCGGCGTGCTGCTGCAGTACCCGGACACCTTCGGCCATATCGGCGACCACAAGGCGCTGGCCGAGGCCGTGCATGCGCGCCAGGGCCTGGTGGCGGTGGCCACCGACCTGCTGGCGCTGACCCTGATCGCCGCCCCGGGCGAATGGGGCGCGGATATCGTGGTTGGCAACAGCCAGCGTTTCGGCGTGCCGTTCGGTTTCGGCGGCCCGCACGCGGCGTTCATGGCCTGCCGTGACGCCTACAAGCGCTCGATGCCGGGCCGCCTGATCGGCGTGTCGGTCGATGCGGCCGGCAATCCGGCCTACCGCTTGACCCTGCAGACCCGCGAGCAGCACATCCGCCGCGAGAAGGCCACCTCCAACATCTGCACCGCACAGGTGCTGCTGGCGGTGATGGCCTCGATGTACGCCGTCTACCACGGTCCGGAAGGGCTGACCCGCATCGCCCGCCGCACCCACCGCCTGGCCGCGATCCTCGCCGCCGCGCTGCGCAATGCCGGCGTGGCCGTGGGCAATGATTTCTTCGACACCCTGCACATCACCGGCGTGGACGCCGCCGCGCTGCAGGCCAAGGCCGTGGCCGCCGGCTACAACGTGCGCGTGATCGATGCCGGCTCGGTCGGCATCAGCCTGGACGAGACCGCCACCCGCGCCGACATCGTGGCGCTGGGCCAGCTGTTCGGCGCCAATATCGTGGACGATGCGCAGGACAGCGCGAGTGTCGCGGGAGGCAGGATGCCGGGAGCGACCGTGGAAGCACTGGATGCCAGCACCGCCGATGCACTGCCGAAGGCACTGCTGCGCCAGTCCGCGTTCATGACCCACCCGGTGTTCAACACGCACCACAGCGAGCACGAGATGCTGCGCTACCTGCGCTCGCTGGCCGACAAGGATCTGGCGATGGATCGCACGATGATCCCGCTGGGCAGCTGCACGATGAAGCTCAACGCCACCGCCGAGATGATCCCGATCACCTGGCCGGAGTTCGCCAACATCCATCCGCTGGCCCCAGCCGATCAGGCGCAGGGCTACAAGGAACTGATCGACGGGCTGGAAGCGATGCTGGTGGAATGCACCGGCTATGACGCGGTGAGCCTGCAGCCGAACTCCGGCGCGCAGGGCGAGTACGCCGGCCTGCTGGCGATCCGCGCCTATCACCGCTCGCGCGGCGAAGGCCATCGTGACATCTGCCTGATCCCGGATTCGGCGCACGGCACCAACCCGGCCTCGGCGCAGATGTGCGGCATGACCGTGGTCGTGACCAAGACCGATGGCAACGGCAACGTCGATGTCGAGGACATCCGCCGCAACGCCGAGAAGTACAGCGACCGTCTGGCCGCGCTGATGATCACCTACCCCTCCACGCACGGCGTGTTCGAGGAGGAGGTGGTGGAGATCTGCGAGATCATCCACCAGCACGGCGGCCAGGTGTACACCGACGGCGCCAACATGAACGCCCTGGTCGGCGTGGCCAAGCCCGGCAAGTGGGGCTCGGACGTGTCGCACCTGAACCTGCACAAGACCTTCTGCATTCCGCACGGCGGCGGCGGCCCGGGCGTGGGTCCGTGTGCGGTGAAGTCGCATCTGGCCCCGTTCCTGCCGGGCAAGCTCGGTGACAACGGCCCGGTCGGCATGGTCAGCGCGGCCAGCTTCGGCAGCGCCTCGATCCTGCCGATCAGCTGGATGTACATCACCCTGATGGGCACCGCCGGCCTGCGCAAGGCGACCCAGGTGGCGCTGCTCAACGCCAACTACATCGCCACCCGTCTGGCCCCGCACTACAAGACGCTGTACACCGGCCGCAACGGCCTGGTGGCGCACGAGTGCATCCTGGATGTGCGTCCGCTGGAGAAGGCCACCGGCATCGGCGCCGAGGACGTGGCCAAGCGCCTGATCGACTTCGGCTTCCACGCCCCGACCCTGAGCTTCCCGGTCGCCGGCACGCTGATGGTGGAGCCGACCGAAAGCGAATCGCAGCACGAGCTGGACCGTTTCATCGACGCGATGATCCAGATCCGCGAGGAAATCCAGGCCATCGAAGACGGCAAACTGGACCGCGAGGACAACCCGCTCAAGCACGCCCCGCACACCGCCACCCAGGTGTCGGCCAGCGAGTGGGCCCACGCCTACCCGCGCGAACTGGCCGCCTTCCCGCTGCCCTCGCTCAAGCTGCAGAAGTACTGGCCGCCAGTGGCACGCGTGGACAACGTCTATGGCGACAAGAACATCATGTGCGCCTGCATCCCGGTGGATGCGTACAAGGATGAAGTCGAAGCCTGATTCGACCGGCTGACCAGCTGAGTAAAACAAAACCCCGCTTCGGCGGGGTTTTTTTGTTCCAGGATGGAGATTTCCGCCTGCCGAACTGCCTGCGCGGGAGCATGACCACCGGCCAGTGAAGACACGGAAACGGGGACTTTCCCTACAGAAACCGCCCGTGACTCCATGGCATAACAGCACGCGAAGGATCCTGATCCGCCCATCCGACTCAAGGACACGGACATGCCAGAGTTCGATATCACCACGTCAGCCGATGAAGTCGTCACGCTGCTGCAGCAAGGCCGTGCCCGCGATGCCGCTGCCCACCTGGAAGCATTGCGCCAAGAGCAGCCACCGGTAATCCAGGAAGCAATGGATCGCTACGTGGCGGTTCGCGCGGAAACGCAACTTGCCGCTTTGCGCCAGCCAGGCGGTATTCCCTCCGCAGATACCGTGCTCCTGCAGCCACTGCTGGAGCGCATGGCGCACGCGCGGCTTCCGCCCCGATTTCGGGAACCGGAGGAGACCAAAAGCCTGACGCAAACGCAACTACATGATGTCTATGCCAGCATCATTGGCACCCGCGGCAATGAAGCGGCGCGCGCAGCATTGACGAGGCAGGACAGGGTAATTCTTGGATTGCGTCAGGAAAACCGCACCACACAAGGCACATCACTTGCTGGTGCCCCCAACTCGCAGGGCAACGGAGTTTACGACGATCGCATCGTGGTGCTGTGGACTGGTGCGAATGGGAGTCGCCACGCCCGCGAGTTCCACAAGGCAACCACCGAACCGACAGCGCAATACGACCATCACGCCGGCAGCGACGGTAACCGGATCTATTCCGATACACGCCGTCAGGCACCACGTCTGCCGACCTCCGCCGGCTATGAAAACGTGATCCATCGCAAGATCGAAGGGAACGATGTCAACGCAGATCAGGTGCGCGATCTCGGGCGCTTGGCTGAGGGGACCACCGAGATGTTGGCCACCACACACCCGCGCAGGCGCTTCCCCGATGAATTTTCCTTACGGCCCAGCCCAGCGGCAATAGTAGCCGGAGCCAATCGTGTGGAGCGTGACAGCAACGGCGATGGCTGGTTCGATTCCCGTGATGTTCAGGGCGTGCATTCCCTCAACAACACATTCAAGTTTCACCGGGGTGGCCTGTACAACACCGATTCCGCCGGCTGCCAGACCATCCGCAATGACGAGTACGACGCCTTCGTCGCTACCGTGCGCGGCACGCCCGGACAAACCCGCTGGCAATATGTTTTGACGTCGGTGGCACCAGTGCAAGCCTTGGAGGGAGATATCGATACCCGTACGCCCCTGAGCCCAGCCAACGACCCAAGACTGCAGCACCATCCCGACCATGCGCTGCTGCGGCAGATCGAGACCCATCTGCACGCGCTGGGTGGCCTTCATGCCGAACGTGCCGAAGCCCATGGCCTGGGTTTGTTGCTCGAAGCCAAGGCCAGAGGTATCACCCGCGTGGACCAGATCGTGACCAGCAACGCCACCGCCAGCCGCGCCGCAGGCGAAACGATGTTTCTGATTCAGGGCCGCGTTAATGACCCTGCGGCGGAACGGATACCAGTTTCGGCAGCCGAGCTGGTCGCGACCTCCATCGACACCGGTCTGCGACGACTGCAGGAACAGGCCACGCAACCCTCACTCTCTATTGAGCAGCCCCAGCAAACTCACACATCGCATGTCAGGGGACATTGACCATGAAAAGGATAGTGTTCTACCACATTGCCGGTATCCCTTCCCTGCTGTTTTCATCGGGCGGTTACGCCTCCCCTTCCGGCATGAAAACACCCCATGCCAAGGAAACCACTACTTCGGTCGCAGTGGCCATTTCTCCCTCCAGCACGCCTCCCTTGTATGGCATGACCTCTCTGGACATATCCATGCCCGAAACACACATCGACCTCAAAGAATTACCGGAGGACATCGCCAACTTCGCACTGTCCCTGCCGCCCACCGATTTCCTCGCCACGCCGGATGTGTGGCAATACACGGTGCAGCAAGCCATCGGCGGCATGATTGTGATTCCTCGTGTTACCGGACGACACGATCGCCGCATCAGCATGGTCGCGCCAGTTGGCTCATCCATGTGGATTCGCACCTTCGAATCGGATAACCCGGCCATTACCGGCTACTTGATACAGACGCAGATCGGCTGCGAATTATTGAAGCGCAGTCCAATCCGCTCACTCGAGAACAATGCCCAGTCCACCTGCACCGACTTCCGCCAGAAGTGGGTAGGCAGCGGCCTGCGCGCCTACATCAAGGTCGCCGGACAACCCATCGAAGACGTCACCACACAACTGACGCCACCGCAGCAAGTGCTGGGAGAAAAAACGCTGAAACGCTACGAACAATTAAGCGCAGGCGGGCCGTTCCTCGATGATTCCCGCTTGGACACCGTGCCAGTGGCACGCTGGATCGTCGAGTCCGATCCCGACAACCCCTTGCCCGAAGACGCGCACACCTTCGACGGCGGTTATCTGGCCCATGCCGGCTTCCTGCTGTGGAACGGCGATCATTTTGAAACCCGCGCTACCGTGCCCGCTGCCTTGTGGCCCTGTCCATCGGAGCTACCATCCTGTCTCGAGGATGATCGCTTTGTAACAAAGCCATGAGTTGCACTTGCGTTGCATGCACACATCTGGATTAGAGGGTGACTGCCAGCACCTGGCCACCCGCTCGCAGCCTTCCCGCCTGAATATTTCAGTCCCCGGCGTCCGCTTCTGCGGCCTGCGCCCGCTCGGCGATCAACGCCCGGTACTGCCGCGGCGCCATGCCGACTTCGGCCTTGAATTTGCGGGTGAAGGCGCTCTGGTCGCTGAAGCCGCACGCCTGGCCAATGCTGGCGACGCTGTCCTTGCCGTGCAGCAGGTGCAATGCGATCTGGATGCGCAGGCGGGTGAGCACCTGCTGCGGCGTCATCTGGAACACTTTGCGGAACGAGCGCTCCAGCTTGGACAGCGAGAATCCGGTGATATCCAGCAGGGTCTGCATGCGCACGTTCTCGGCGTAGTGCGTACTGAGGTATTCCAGCGCCAGCCGCAACGGCTCGTACTGGGATTCCAGCCCACCGCGCTGGCCAAGATCGCGGGATATGCCGATCAGCCGACGACCTTTCCGTGCTCGATGATCGGCCGCTTGCAGGTTAGGCACCAGCCCGGCTGGCGGTTGGCCAGCAGTTGCAGCTCCATCACGTTCTCGATGACCTCGCCGCCCAGCACCCGTGCATCCTGCTCGACATAGGCCTCGCTCATCCCGGCCGGATACACCTCGTCGGCGCGCTTGCCGATCACCTCGCTGCGCGACTTCATTCCCAGCCGCTGCATCATCGTCATGTTGACGTGGGTATAGCGGCCCTGGGTGTCCTTGGCGAAGAACAGCACGCTGGGAATCGCGTCGAACAGCGCTTCAATTTCAGCAGGGTCGATACGCATCGGATCAATCGGCAGGCAAGCAGGATGGCGGCCATTCTAGCCAGCCCGGGGCTGCGCCTCTCCTGTCCTTGGGCACCTGCCAGCCACGGTTGCCGCCAGATCCGGACAAGTCCGCGAGCGGCATTGGCGGCATGATCGAGCTTCTCCGCCTGCGGACCTGCACCCCATGACCCAGTCCCCCACTCCGAACCATTTCGCCGTCGGCCAGCTGTGGGCCTGCCAGGGCCGGCATGCCGGCGAACAGCCCACGCTGCTGATCAACCGTATCGACCAGCATCCGCTCGGTGGCGGCAACATCTACCACGTGACTCTGGATGCCCTGAAAATCCGCCACCCGGGCCTGCCCAGCGGCTTCATGACCAAGCTCGCCCACGCGCCGGTGACCGACCAGACCTTGGAGCGCAGCCAGCTGCGCTTCATCGCCCAGCGCACGCCGGATCCAGCCTACGAAGAGGGCTATGGGCAGTGGCGCGAGGCGTTTGACGAAGGTCGCGCCGGTTCGTTCGGAGTGAGCACCCCGACCCTGCTGGAAATCGTCGAACGGCGCATCAACGGCACACCGCTCGACCAGCCCTGAGTCACCTCAGCGCGTTGCGGGCAAAGGCTGCGGCCGGAGACCTGCTGCCGGCCCG
>NZ_BAZI01000042.1 GCF_001310775.1 Stenotrophomonas pictorum JCM 9942 | reverse complement strand
GGAACGCGGTCGCCAGCACCGGCGCCGAGGCCGGCCCGCCGATATTGCTCTGCGAGGCGATGGCGAAATAGAAGAACGGCACCTTCAGCAGCTTGGCCGCCAGCCACAGCAGCACGATGTGCACGCCGATCCAGAGAACGCCCAGGGCGAACAGCCACGGCTTCTGCAGCAGCGCCAGCAGATCCATCTGCATGCCGATGCAGGCGATCAGGAAGTACAGGAACATCGAGCCCCACTTGGAGGCGCCCACGCCTTCCAGCTCACGGGCGCGGGTGAAGCTCAGCCCCAGCCCGATGAACGTGGCCAGCAGCACCACCCACACGAACGGCTTGTCCATGCTCACCGCGCTGGACCAGCTGACGTTGGCGGCGAACCAGCCCGACAGCGGGCCGGCCAGGCCATGGGCCAGCGCTACCGCGCCGAACGCCACGCCCGCCATCACCATCAGATCGCCGAGTACGGGTATGCGCGCGTGCCGGGCCTGGTAAGTGGCCACACGGTCACGCAGCTCATCCAGCGCGCGGGTATCGGCGCCGGAGCGCGCATCCAGCGCCGGCGCACGCGCGGCGAAGAAGATCAGTACCGCCATCCACACATAGCCCACGCCGACATCGACCACCGCGAACTGGCCGAAGGTGGTGGCATCGACCTCGAAGATCTCCTTCATCGCCAGCATGTTGGCGCCGCCACCGATCCAGCTGCCCGCCAGCGCGGCCATGCCGCCCCAGGTGGCACCGGCCATCGTTTGCGGATGGATCCAGGACATCAGCCAGAACGCCACCAGCGCGCCGAGCATGATGCTCAGCACCGCGGCCACGTACATGGCCAGCATCTTCCAGCCCAGGCCGAGGATGCCTTTCAGATCGATGGACAGGGTCAGCAGTACCAGCGCAGCGGGCAGGAACACATCGCGCGCGACCGGGTTGTAGAGCTTGGTGGTTTCACCATCGATCAGGCCGAAGGTGTTGTACAGGCCGGGAATGAAGTAACACAGCAGCAACGCGGGCACGAAACTGTAGAACTTCTTCAGCAGCGGCAGCGTGCTGCTGGAGCTCCAGAAAATGCCGCCCAGCGTGGCGGCGATCAGGCCGAACACGATGATGTCGTTGCTGATCAATGCGCCCGTTGCCGCTGCCACCATCGCCGTGCTCTCCCCTGTTTGCCGTGACATGCAGGCGTCCACAAAAAACCGCCGTCAGCGGTTCTGGGCATCGTCTGCCAATGATCCGAAGGATTCCCGCCAACAGGACGGAAACAAAAAGGGCACGTCCGTATGGACGTGCCCTTGCGTACAACGTTACTGGCCGATGTGCTGCTTCAGCCAGCCGTTGACGGTGTCATGCCACTGCACGCTGTTGTGCGGCTTGAGCACCCAGTGGTTCTCGTCCGGGAAGTACAGGAACTTGGACTCGATGCCTTGGCGCTGCAGCGCGGTGAACGTGGCCAGGCCCTGCTCCACCGGGATGCGGTAGTCCAGCTGGCCCTGCACCACCAGCATCGGCTTCTTCCAGTTGGCGACGTGGTTGACCGGGTTGAACTTCTCGTAGTTCTGCGGGACATCATACGGCGTGCCGCCCTGCTCCCACTCGGTGAACCACAATTCTTCGGTGGCGTAACCCATGGCGCGCTGGTCGAACACACCGTCGTGGTTCACCAGGCACTTCCACGGCTCGTTCCAGTTGCCGGCGATCCAGTTGACCATGAAGCCGCCGTAGCTGGCGCCCAGCGCACAGGCCTTGTCGCCGTTGAGGAAGCGGTACTTCTGCTGCGCCGCGGCCCAGCCCTTCTGCAGGTCTTCCAGCGGGCGGTCGCCCCAGTGCTGGCTGATCGCATCGGTGAAGGCCTGGCCGTAGCCGGTGGAGCCGTGGAAATCGATCATCACCACCGCGTAGCCCTGGCCGGCATAGGTCTGCGGATTCCAGCGATAGCTCCAGCCGTTGCCGAAGCTGCCCTGCGGGCCGCCGTGGATCAGGAACGCCACCGGGTACTGCTTGCCTTCCTCGTAGTTGTGCGGCTTGACCACGTAGCCGTGCACGGTCTCGTCGTTCCAGCCCTTGAACGAGAACTGCTCGAAGTCACCGAAGTCCACGCCTTCGAGCATTTCGCCGGCGCTCTGGGTGATCGCGCGCTGCGGTGCGCCGGCAGCAGTGCTGCTGGTGAACACCTGGTCGCCGCTCTTGAGCGAGTTGCGGGTGAAGGCCAGCGCATCACCGGCGATATCGAACGACGAGATGCTGCCCTCGCCCACCAGCTTGGTCGGCTCGCCGCTGGCGATGTTGACCGCGAACAGCGGATGTTCGCCCATGTCCTGCGCGGTGGTGTAGAGGGTCTGCCCATCGGCCGACAAGGTGATGCCATCGGCCGAGCGGTCCCACTGCGGGGCGATCTCACGGGTCTTGCCGCTGGCCAGATCCAGCGCCATCAGGCCGAATCGGTCGGCCTCGAAGCCCGGGCGCTTCATCGCACGGTAGAACAGGGTCTTGCCGTCGGCGCTGAACACCGGACCGGCATCCCACGCGGGGTTGGCGGCGGTCAGGTTGACCGGCGCCTTCTTGCCGGCGGCATCGAGCCGGTACAGGTCGAAATTGGTCGACCACGGCTCCTGCTTGCCCTGAACGCGGATGCTGGCCACGACGGTCTTGCCATCCGGCGACCAGACGAAATCCTCATTGCCGCCAAACGGCTTGGACGGCGCATCGCCTGCCAGCGTGGCGCTGATCGCCGAGGCACCCTTCACCGGCGCCGTACCGGCGGTCGGCAGCGGCGCAACGAACAAGGTATTGCGGCGGCCATCATTCCAGGTGTCCCAATGACGCACGAACATGCTGTCGAACACCTGCCCGCTGGTCTTCTTCGCCTTCTCGGCGTCAAGCCGCTTGCTGGTGCAGGCCAGGTCCGAACCGCAGTCCTGGAACACGCCGGTGCTGAACAGCACGCGGTCGCCCTGCGGCGAGATGCGGTAGCTGTCCACATCCACCGGGAAGTCGGTCAGTTGGCGCGGCGCGCCACCGGCCAGGGACATCGCGTACAGCTGCTGGCTGCCGTGCTTGCCGCTGAGGAAATACACGGTCTGGCCATCGGCGGAGACCGAGGCGGAATTGACGTTCCAGCCTTCCGGGGTGAACGGGCGCGGCGGCGCCAGATCGCGCGTGCGCAGGTCACGGATCCACAGGCTGCTGCTGGCCTTCAGGTCGGCATCGACCACGCGCTTGGTGAATACCACCTGCCCTCCGTTGCCGGTCAGCAACGGAGCGGACACTCGGTCCAGCTTGACCATGTCGCGGACTTCAAATCCGCGTGCATTGGCAAGCGAGGGCAACGCGGCAAGCAGGCACAACGGCAACAGGGCGTGACGAAGCTTCATGGGCATCTCCGGAGAAAACGGCAAACGCCGATGGTAGGCGCCCCGGTCCGCCCGTGGCAAAGGCTTGAAGTCATGCCCGGCCAACCACCGCGAAACGCAAAGCGGGCCAGGGCTGGTTTTGCGGTAACGCCCGGTTTCCGCAGGTCGCCCAAAACAAAGCCGCCCCGGAGGGCGGCTCTGCTATCCCTCTCCGTTCTTCCGGAGAGGCACACGGCAAAGGCGGCACGCCTTCAGCGGAAAGGCTGCTTACACGGCGCCTTCGGCACGCTTGCCCACGCGGTAGATCAGCCAGCCGACCACGGCCAGCACCGCCAGGCCGATCCACTGCGCCGCCGGCAACTGCACCGGCACGGCCAGCACATCGGCCCGCTCGGTGATCACGATCGGGACAGCGATGGCGATACCCATCAGCGCCTCACCGGTGATCAGGCCGGCGGCAAACAGCACGCCCGGCTTGTGCACGCGGTCACGGCCGGCTTCATCGTCGGCACGGACCTTGTGGAACCGCTCCACCAGATGGGAGATCAGGCCACCGAGGAAGATCGGCACCATCAGCTCCAGCGGCAGGTAGATGCCGATGGCCGCGGCCAGCACCGGCACGCGGAAACGCTTGCCGGTCTTCTTCAGCCATTCGTCGATGGCGATGATCACCGCCCCCACTGCCGCGCCCATCGCGATGAACAGCCACGGCAGGTCGCCGCCGAACAGGCCGCGGGCCACCGAGGCCATCAGGTTGGCCTGCGGCGCCGCCAGCGCATTGGGATGCTCGGCAGTCGGCGCACCGATACCGTAGGCGGTCGCCAGCAGGTTCAGTACCGGCGCCATGATCAGCGCGCAGGAGAACGCGCCGATACCCAGCATCAGCTGCTGCTTCCACGGCGTGGCACCGACGATGTAACCGGCCTTCAGGTCCTGCAGGTTGTCACCCCCAACCGCGGCGGCGCAGCACACCACCGCGCCGATCATGATCGCGGCCACCGCGCCCAGCGGTGCGCCTCCCACGCCCACCTTCTCCAGACCGGAATCTCCCAGCAGCACCACCAGCACCGCCGAGGCGAACAGGATGGTGGAGATGGTGATGCCCGAGACCGGGTTGTTGGACGAACCGATCAGCCGGCCAGATAGGCCGAGACCGACACGAACAGGAAGCCGGCGACAATCATGATCAGGGTCATCGGGATCGACACAAGCCACTGGCCGACGATGGCTTGGTACAGGCCCAGCAGCGGCAGCACGAAGGCGACCAGCGCGATCAGCATCCACTTCATCGGCAGGTCGCGTTCGGTGTGGTCCAGCGCCGGGCCGCTGCTCTTGCGGGCGGCCGCAAAGCCGCTCTTGACGCCGTTGAGCAGCGACTTGCGCAGCGAGAACAGCGTCCAGATTCCGCCGATCAGCATCGCGCCGACGCCAGATAGCGGATCTTGGCGCCCCAGATGGCGAAAGCCGCCTCGGCCGAGGACGCGGTGGCGATCTGCGCGGCCAGCGCCGGATCGGTGTTCACGAAGAACGCCTGATACAGCGGAATGGCGATATGCCAGGACAGGATGGCGCCGGACAGCACCACGATGCCCACATTCAGGCCGACGATGTAGCCCACGCCCAGCAGCGCCGGCGACAGGTTGGTGCCGATAAAGGCGGTGACCTTGGAGCTGCCGAGATAGGCCGACTGCGCCCAGGTATCGGGGATCAGGCGCATGCCGCTGGCCGCGGCGACCTTGACCCCGGCGCCGATCACAGCCGACAGGGCGAGGATCTTCAGCCCCGGGCCCGGGTTCTCGCCGGCCTTGAGCACTTCGGCGGCCGCCTTGCCTTCGGGGAACGGCAGCGGGTCCTCGACGATCATCGAGCGCCGCAGCGGCACCGAGAACAGCACGCCCAGCAGGCCACCCAGTCCGGCGATGCCCAGCACCCACCAGTACTTGAAGTCCGGCCAGTAGCCCATGATCACCAGCGCCGGGATGGTGAAGATCACGCCGGCGGCGATCGACGAGCCGGCCGAGGCGCCGGTCTGGACGATGTTGTTTTCCAGGATGGTGCCGCCACCGAGCAGGCGCAGCACGCCCATCGAAATCACGGCGGCGGGAATGGCGGTGGCGATGGTCAGACCTGCGAACAGCCCCAGATAGGCGTTGGCAGCGGACAGGATCACCGCCAGCACGATGGCAAGCACCACCGCGCGGAAGGTGAGCTGCCGAGGCGCAGCGTTGTTCATGTAAAGCCCTTGAATGGCAAAAAACCGCTTCACGCTAACGCTGGCTTAACGGCAAGTCCAGTCTGAACGCAGCGCTGCCGCCCTGCACGGCTGCAATCCCATGAATCCGCATGTTCTGTGCGCCATATCGGCAAAATCGCCCGCTCCAGCCTGATATGTTATGTTATATCTTTTCAGAAAACTCCGCCCATGCCCCCTGTACTGACCACTCGCTTGGCCTCCATCGACCAGCTGCGCGGCACGGTGATGCTGCTGATGCTGATCGACCATGTCCGCGAGACCTTCTATCTGCATCATCAGGTCAACGACCCGATGGACGTTGGCTCGGTTTCGCCCGTCCTGTTCAGCTTCCGCCTGTTGGCCCATCTGTGTGCCCCGGTATTCGTGCTGCTTACCGGCCTGTCGGCATGGCTGTATGGCCAGCGCCAGCCCGACCCGCGACGCGCCACCGCCGCGTTCCTGCTCAAGCGCGGCCTGTTTCTGGTGGTGTTGGAGCTGACCCTGGTCAATTTCGCCTGGACCTTCCAGTTCCCGCCCAGCACGCTCTACCTGCAGGTGATCTGGGCGATCGGCCTGAGCATGATCGCGCTGGCGGGCCTGCTGTGGCTGCCGCGCAAGCTGCTGTTGGCCCTTGCAGTAGTCATCATTGCCGGCCACAACCTGCTTGATCCGCTTCAGGCCCAGGGCAATGGCGTGCTAGCAACACTTTGGAAGATCCTGCACCAGCGCGACTGGATCGAACTGGGCGACGCCCGGCGGCTGCGCACGTCATACCCGGTGTTGCCGTGGATCGGCGTGATTGTCCTGGGCTATGTGCTCGGCCCGTGGTATGCCAGCAACCGCGCGGCGTCGCAGCGCCAGCGCTGGCTGCTGCTCACCGGCATGGCGATGCTGGTCGGCTTCGTGCTGCTGCGTGCCGCCAATGTCTACGGCGACCATCCGTGGCTGCACTTCGCCGACGCCCGACTGACGCTGATGAGCCTGCTCAATGTCACCAAGTACCCGCCTTCGCTGCAGTTCCTGCTGCTGACGCTGGGTATCGGCCTGTTGCTGCTGCGCCTGTACGAGCAACCCCGCATCGCGGCATGGCTGCAGCCACTGGCATCGATCGGCGCGGCGCCGATGTTCTTTTACCTGCTGCACCTGTATGTACTGAAACTGCTGTATGTGGCGGCGATGGCGTATTGGGGCGCGAACCATGGCCCCTACTTCGGTGTCGAGGCGGTGTCAGCCGTGCTGCTGATCAGCACCGTGCTGGCGGTGCTGCTCTATCCCGCCACCCGTGCCTTTGCCCGCTTCAAGGCACGCCGTCGTGATCTGGCCTGGCTGCGCTACCTCTGAGCGCGCAGCACGGGGCAGCGGTCCTATACTCGGCCGCTGTCCCACCCGGCACCACCGATGACCGCAACTGCCCTGAACGACGCCCGCTCCGACGACTTCCTCGGCCACCCCAAGGGCGTCTACGTCTGCTTCTTCACCGAGATGTGGGAGCGCTTCTCCTTCTACGGAATGAAAGCGCTGCTGCTGCTGTACCTGACCAAATACCACCTGTTCGGCGACAAGGCCGGCCTGGACCTGCTGGGCGCCTATGGCGGCCTGGTCTACTGCATCCCGGTGGTCGGCGGCCTGCTGGCCGACCGCTGGCTGGGCATGCGCAAGGCGGTGGTTTTCGGCGGCATCCTGCTGGTGCTGGGCCACCCCGGCATGGCCTTCGAGGGCCACGCCGCGCACCGGGTGGCCGGCGAAGTGGTCCGCGACGAGGCTGCGCTGGGCGTGACCTACCTGTCGCTGGCGCTGATCATCATGGGCGTGGGCTTCCTCAAGCCCAACATCTCCACCATCGTCGGCAAGCTGTATCCGGAAAACGATCCGCGCCGGGATTCGGGCTTCTCGCTGTTCTATGCCGGTATCAACCTCGGCGCGCTGTTCGCCTCGCTGGTCTGCGGCTTCCTCGGTGAGGCCTACGGCTGGAAGTACGGCTTCGGCGCGGCCGGCATCGGCATGCTGGTCGGCCTGGGCATGTTCGTGTGGGGGCAGAAATACCTGCACGGCCATGCCGAACCGCCGCAACCGGCGACCCTGCGCGAACGCGTGCTGGGCCTACCGCGCGAATGGCTGATCTACGCCGCGGCGATTGCCGGCATCGTGCCGGTGGCCGCGCTGATGTGGGCCGCGGCCAATGGCGCCTTCGCTCTCGGCGGCGAGCTGAGCCTGGCGCTGATGCTGATGATCGTGGTGCTCGGTGCGGTGCTGGTCTGGTTTGCCTGGTTCACCGGCACCCAGTGCACGCCGGTGCAGCGCCAGCAGATGATCGCGCTGATGGTGCTGATCTTCATGGCGCTGGTGTTCTTCACCCTGTACGAGCAGACCTACGGCTCCTGGGTGACCTTCACCGACCGTCTGCTGACCAAGGATCTGGTGCCGGCGCTGGTGATCCAGGGCGGCACGCCGATGCCGTGGTCGATCCTCTCGCTGCTGCTGGCGCCGCTGGGCTTCGTGCTGGCGGTACGGCTGTCGGACCGCAACCCCGGCTCCAATGCGCCGCGCACGCTGTTTGCGGTGATCGCCGTGGCCATGCTGGTGATGCTGGTGCGCGACTGTCTGGTGCTTCCGCAGAACGCCGGCTCGCTGACCTATCTGGGCGGCCTGTTCCTGGTGCTGCTGGCACCGCTGTTCGCCAGCCTGTGGGCCTGGCTGGACCGGCGCGGGCTGGATCCGTCCAAGCCGCTGAAGTCGTCCTACGGACTGGTGCTGGGCGCGCTGTCGTTCGTGCCGCTGGCGCTGGCGGCGCAGCAGGTGGGCGCCACCGGGCAGATGGCCAGCGTGTGGTGGCTGGTGCTGGCCTACTTCGTGCTCGCCAGCGGCGAGATGTGCCTGTCACCGGTCGGCCTGTCGGCCGTCACCCAGCTGGCCGCGCCGCGTGTGGTCAGCCTGATGATGGGCACCTGGTTCCTGGCCACCGCGTTTTCCGAGACGCTGGCCGCCCTGTTCGGCAAGCTCGCCGCCATCGACGTGCCCGAGGGCGAAGTGATGGATCTGGTCCAGGCCGCCGCCCGCTACGAACACCTGTTCTGGCTGCTGATGTGGATCGGCCTGGGCTGCGCGGCCGTGGCCCTGCTCGCCTCGCCGCTGCTGAAGCGGATGATGCACGGGGTGAAGTGAGCCAATGCGTGGCCTGCCACGGCGGCAGGCCACGCAGCTTCCAGAATCAGAAATCGATATCCAGGTTCACGTAGACCGCGCGGCCCTGGATGCCGTAGATGTTCTGGTAGAACGGATACCAGGTCATGGTCGAATCCTTCGGCCCGTACTGGTCGAACAGATTGGTGACATCAACGCCCAGGCGCACGTTGTCGGTGATCTTCTTCGACAGACTGGCGTTCCACTGCACGTACGAGGCAGGTAGCCGGTGGCTGGTAGTTCACCCGCGCGCCGTTGCGGTAGCCATAGACGCTGCCGGACCAGTCCTCCCGGTTCCAGCCCAGCGTCCAGTTGGTGCGGCTGCGGAACGCCAGCGGCTGGCTGCCGCAGCTGTAGGTGGAGGAGTAGGAGCAGCCCATGTAGTCCTGCCACGGATCACCGGCGGCCACCTGCACGTCGTAGCGCAGGGTGCGGCTGTAGCCGGCGTTGACGTTGAAACTGCCCCAGCGCCCGCCATCCCAGGCATAGCGCAGGCTTGCATCGACACCGCTGGTGCGGATGCCGGCCTGGTTGATCGCATCGAGGAAGTACTCGGTGACGTTGCCGGCCGCATCGCGCTTCACATAGTCCAGGTAGATCGCGCAGGCTGCGGAGGCCGGATCGACCGCCGTGCCGTCCACGCGTTTGCCCAATAGACAGTTGGCGTTCTCGTTCATCAAGGTCGCCGTATCCAGATACTGGCTCTTGCCCTTGAGCTTGATGTCCCAGTAGTCGGCGCTGAGCGACAGCCCCTGGCTGATATCCCAGACGATGCCCAGCCCGTTGGAGGTGGCGGTCTCCTCGTGCAGGCGACGGTTGTTGCCGCCTTCCACGTACCACGCGCCCTGGTGGTAATCGGTGCCGCACCGGGTCAGGCCGGCCGTGGTGGTCAGATCCAGACCATCAAGACGGCATTGATAGTAGTTGGTGACATAGTCGTCGTAGTTGGTGACCGGCTCGCCATACAGCCACATGATGTTCGGCGCCATGAAACTGGTCTGGCGGCTGGCGCGCAGCAGCAGACTGTCCAGCGGCCGCCACTCCAGGCTGGCCTGCCAGGTGGTGGCGTCACCGACATCGGAGATGTCGTCGTACTTGTCCCAGCGGCCGGCGACGTTGGCCACCAGCCGCTGCAGCAGCGGCACGCGGAACTCGACACCGGCGCCGTAGCGGTCGCGCGGACCACCGCCGGCGACACCGGTGAAATTGAACGTGCGGTCGGCGCCCTGGTAGGTGCTCACGCTGCGGCGGTCCGGACCCAGCTCGTACTTGGAATGCGAGGCCTCCAGCACCGCGGCCATCTCCACCTCGCCGGCCGGCAAGGTCAGCAGCGGCCCACTGACCACCAGCTGCGCCTGCGAGGTCTGCGACAGATTGCGGTTGTGCAGGGTGTCGGTCATTGCCGTGTACTGCTGCGGGGTGATTATTCCGAACAGCACCGTCGGATCGATCCGGTACAACGGCGCGCCATCGACCTCGCCTACCCGTTCGCCGAACAGATAGCGGTTGACCCGGTCGGTGATCAGCTGCTTCCAGCTGCTTTTCATTTCATCGCGCGACAAGCTGAGGCTGGCATCCCAGTCGAAGCGCTCGGCGAGCGTGCCACGTACGCCGACGTTCGCACTGAGCGTGGTTTCGTTCCACAGCCGCATCGGCGCGCCACCGATGTCGTTGGGATCCAGCGCGCGCCAGTACTCGAACTGGCCGATGTTCACGTCATACGCGCTGCCGGCGTTGTACAGGTACATGCTGGTGCGGTGTGCGGCCTCGCTGCGGGAGCGCTGCACCAGCAGCTGTCCGTAGCCTTCCAGTGCATCGCTGAAGCGGTAGTGGCCCGACACATAGGCCGAGGTCTTGTTGTACTTGTTGGCCAGGGTGTCGCCGTCGTAATAGTTGGCGTTGCCGCAGCTGTAGGGAAGCGTGCTGCTGGAGGAGCCGTACATCGGGAAGTAGTTATTGCCCATGTTGCGGCAGGTGTGTTCCAGCGCTGCCGCGGCCGCGGCCGGATCCAGATCGCCGGCATAGACCAGCTGGCCGCTGCTGTCCAGCCAGTAGTAGTCGTTGTAACCGCCATCCATCAGCGCGCTGTCCAGCCCGAACGTGGGGCGGTCGGTGCCGGCGTTGCCCGGCGCGTTCATACCGGTGCGGATGATGTTGCCGCGCTGCCAGGAGAAGACCGGCTCGCGATTGAGCTGTTCGAACGCATAGGTGACATTGCCGCGCTCCCAGGTCTTGCCACCGCTGAACTGCAACTGCCCGGTGTCTCCGCCACCGTGGCTGGTGGTGCCACCACGGATGCGCAGATGGGTGCCATCCCAGTTGTCACGGGTGACGATGTTGACCACCCCGGCCACGGCATCGGAACCATAGATGGCCGAGGCGCCACCGTTGAGCACCTCGATGCGTTCCACCACCACCGCCGGAATGCTGCCCACGCTCACCCCGGTCGAGGCCGCACCGGAGCTGGCCGCGTACTCGGTCATGCGCTTGCCGTTGAGCAGGATCAGCTGATAGCCGACCCCCAGGCCGCGCAGGTTGAGGAACGAGGCATCCGGCTGGGTGGAGCTGGCGTTGAACTCGCCACCGACCACGTCGCCATTGAACTGGGTCAGCGTCTGCAATGCCTCGGCCACCGTGCTGTAGCCCTGCTTCTTGATGTCCTCGGCGGTGATCACCACCACCGGCGACGGCCCCTCGACCTCGGCGCGTTTGATGCGCGAACCGGTGACCTCGACCTTGTCCAGGGTCCTGGCCGCCGGCGCCGTGCTGGCGTCGGCCGATGGAACAGCACCACCGGCATCCTGCGCCACGCCAGCTCCCGCCCACGCGGTTGCCGGAAGGGCCAGCGACAGAAGGATCGCCGCTCCCAGGCGACAGCGCGGCAAAGGATGGGTGCCAATGGACATCATGTATTCGTCTCCCCGGTTGCTCGACATGGATCGGTTGGATGGCGCTACAGCGGCAACGATCAACTTCCTGAAGAACTACCCGGCTCCTCGCCTTTGCAGGCCATCGGGCGACGCGCACTGCATCGCAGCGTTGGCGTTGCGGAACCGGAGAATGTCCGTGGCGCGCGGAAGCGGCCGGCGCGGCGCCTGTCGGGGAGCCGTTCCTCGGAACATGGCAGCGATGCTAGGCGCGGCAGCCTGTCCAGCGCATCGGAAAAAACCCCGATTCTTCGCGTCGCGTAAGCAGCCTTTGCTCGCGTCTCCAGCGTCATCGCAACCACTGCCGCTGCGGCGCGAATATCAGCTCGCAAAAGCCTTTTACTGCTGCATGGATGCGGTATGGTTTCCGCTCGCCAGCTGACGGCATCGCGCTGCCGGTACCGCTCTTGAACGGCATGCCACCACGTCCATCGCGTCATTCGAACCACATTGGGGAGCAGATGAAGATCCACACCTCACGTTCGGCCGTTCTTGCACTGGCACTGTTCTCGACAGCAGCCGCGCACTCCCAGCCACAGACAGCGCAAGTACTGTCCGTCCACGGATGCGACGGCGTGCCGGGTGGCACTGACACCCGGGATACGGATGCGGCGCTCGAAGAGTTCCGCCAGACAATGCGGTCGCAGGGGGTTCCCGGTGCGCAGCTGGTCTACGCGCACAACGGCGCCGCCACGCTGTACTGCCACGGCGTCATGCGCAATGACGCCCCCGCCCCGGTCACCGACCAGACCGTATTCCAGGCCGCATCGCTGTCCAAGGTGATCGGCGCCTACATCACGCTGCGGCTGGCCGATGCCGGAACGATCGATCTGGACACGCCGCTGTGGGACTACTGGCCATCGCAGCGGATCAAGGACAATCCCCAGGCCCGCACCATCACCGCACGCAGGGTGCTCGACCACACCAGCGGCCTGCCGAACTGGCAGATCTCCCCGTCCAATCCGGCTATCGACCAGACGCCCTTGCAGAACCGGTTCGCCACCGGCGCACGTTTCGGCTATTCCGGCGAAGGCTTCTACCTGCTGCAGCGCACGCTTGAGCACCTCACCGGAAAGCGTTGGGAACAGCTGGCAACGCAGGAGGTGTTCTCGCGTTTCGATATGCCCAGCAGCCACTTCATGACCGATCACGCTTTTGACGAGCGCAAGGCCCGTGGTCACGGCAAGGACGGCACGCCCGAACGCGACCGCGTCTTCGGCTGGGAGAACACGGCCTGGACGCTGGTGACCACCGCGCGCGACTACCACCACTTCCTCCAGCGTGCGCTGTATCGCGGCGAAGGCCTGCAACCGGCCACGCATGCGCTGATGTTCACCGCGTCCAGCAATGCCGACGACACCGACACGCCCAGTGCGGCCGATCCGTTCATCGACTGGGGACTGGGAGTGGGATTGCAGAACGCCAACAACCGGCCACTGGTCTGGCACTGGGGCGACAACCCCGGCTTCAAGGCGTTGTTCATGCTCGACCCGCGCAGCGGCGACAGCATCGCGCTGTTCACCAACAGCGACAACGGACCGGCCACCTACAAGCAGGTGCTGCGGCGCTTTTTCGGTGAAGGCGACTATCCGGCGGTGGACTGGTCCAGCGCGCAGGACTGACCGTGCCCGGGCGAAGGCCGGTTGCCGCAATCGCAACCGGCCGCCGGTAAAGGGCTACCCCCAGAGCGTCGGCAGACTCATCCGACCGTGCTGATAGACGATGCCGTTGTCCCAGTCCTCGGCCTGCAACCACGGGCCATCCAGGTCACAGACTTCGCACAGCTGCGCCAGCACCATGCCCGGCGCGACCGAGATCGATCCGCCCAGCATGCAGCCCACCATCAGGCGGAAGCCGGCCGCCCGCGCCGCATGGGCCAGCTCCAGTCCGGCGGTCAGGCCACCGGTCTTGTCCAGCTTGATGTTGACGAACTGGTAGCGTCCGATCAGCTGCGGCAGATCCTCCAGCGTCGACAGCGCCTCATCGGCACAGACCGCAATCGCACCGTCATATCCGGCCAGGGCCGCGCTGTGCGCCACCGCGACCGGCTGTTCGAGCAGGTCCACGCCATAGGGCAGCAATGCCGGCACGTACTGGCGCAACTCTTCGATGCTCCACGTCTGGTTGGCATCGACAATCAGCCGCGCGTGCGGCGCGCCACGACGCACTGCCGCCACAGCCGCCAACGGCGAGCCCTTGCCGACCTTGACCTTGAGCCACGGGTAGTCGGCACGTGCACGCGCGGCGGCCTCGTAACCGGCAATATCGCGGATGCCGATGGTCACCGCGCTGTCCA
>NZ_BAZI01000041.1 GCF_001310775.1 Stenotrophomonas pictorum JCM 9942 | reverse complement strand
GGTCAATGGCATACAGCAGGGGGGTGTCGCCGGTGCGGTGGCCAGCGGGTTGACGGCGGCGGCCCAGCAGTACGCTCCCCAGGTGGTTGCTTCGCAGCAGCAGGCCGCCGCGGCGCTGCGCCGGGTACTGGTACTCAATGAGCCGGTCAACCTGATGCAGGACCATTCCGGGCGCGGTGCGGTACTGCGGACGCTGCAGCCGGGCATGAGCCTGATCCTGACTGGCGGTACCCAGGGCGCGATGCTGGAAGCCCACGACCAGACGGGTGTGTACGGCTGGGTGCCGGCCAATACGCGTGGCACGGTACAGCCTTCGCACAACCAGTAATGAAACGATCCGGGAACCGGTCGCGGCGGCTGATCGTCGCGCTGCGGATTCCCGGAAACACCGGCCGCCTCACCCATGTCGTGGCATGGCTGGGGCGGACTGCCTATCCGGCACCGGCCCGGACAGCCGCTCCACCGGCGCATGCCGGTGGCACGGTGGCCTGTCGTCCGTCAGCACGGCGGCGTTCAGTGACGCGGTTCCCTGAATGTCCGCTTGCTGGATGGAATCTGAAAAAGCGCTGGGTTACGATCCGGGCGGACCTGCGGCACTTGCCTGATCCCGTATCAGCAAGGAACAGGATGTTGTTGCAAGGTTTCTAAACCAAAGGAACGCACCTCGAAAGGTGCAGGTAACGGGGAATCACGTAGATGCGTAATGTTTTTTCGCCGCTGGTTGCAGCGGCTCTCACGGCGGGTATTGCCGCCGCTCTCACCAGCCAGCCGGCTGACGCCGCCTTCAAGCAGAAGGGTACCCAGGCGCAGGAGCAGCGCAAGGCTGCCGCCGCCCAGATTCCCACCTGTCCGCGCCCGATCGGCACCTTGTCGGTGATCGAGCCGGAGGACGCCACCCACTGGTGGACCGGCCAGCAGCTGCCTGCGCCGTCGCGACTGATCAAAGCCTTCGTCAACCGTTCGCGCTGTTTCACCCTCGTGGACCGTGGTGCGGGCATGGCCGCCGGGCAGTTCGAGCGCGAGCTGGCTGCCAGCGGCGACCTGCGCGGCCGTTCCAACGTCGGCAAGGGCCAGGTCCGTGCCGCCGATTACGTGATGATCCCGGACCTGATCTCGCAGAACACCAATGCCGGCGGCAACGCCATCGGTGGCCTGCTGGGCGGGCTGATCGGAGGCAAGGCCGGTGCGATCGTCGGCGGCCTGAATTTCACCAGCAAGACCGCCGATGTGGTGCTGACCGTCACCGACGTGCGCTCCTCCGAGCAGGTGGCGATCGCCGAAGGTTCCGCACGCAAGAGTGACATGGGCTTCGGCGCCAGCGGCGGCCTGTTCGGTGGTGGTGGCCTGGGAGCGGCGGGGGTGGGCGGTTACGCCAACACCGAGATCGGCCAGGTGATCACCATGGCCTACCTGCAGGCCTACACGGACATCATCGCCCAGCTGGGGGGGCTGCCGGACAATGCTTCGGCGGCCGGTGCGCAGCAGGCGGTGACGGTCACCCGCGCCGGCCGGTTGCTGGCCAATGCCAAGGGCACCGGCGCGGCGGTGCGCTCGCTGGAGCCGGGCATGATGCTGTACCCCACCGGGGTGAAAGAAGGCGTCATGTGGGAAGTGGAGGATGAAATGGGCAACAAGGGCTGGGTGTCTTCCACCATGCTGGAACTGTCCAGGTAAGCGTCTGAAGCTGTACACAGCGAAGGGCCGCGCAAGCGGCCCTTCGCATTCAGGGGCGATGGCGGACTGCAGCCGGCCTTGGGTTTGACCGCCGGCGCCCCGATAATGGCGGGCATGGAAATCAAATCCGACAACCCTGAACACGGCTTCCAGTTCCCCGGCACCTTTGAGCTCAGTGCCATGGGCACGGCCGATACCGGTCTGGAGACCGAGCTGCCGCGGCTGCTGCAGCAACACGGCGTCGAGGTGCTCAGCGAGCGCATCAGCTGGAAGCATTCCTCCAACGGCAAGTATGTATCCGTGCGCATCAGCTTCAAGGCCGAAAGCCGCGAGCAGTACGATGCCGCGCATGAGGCGCTGCGTAACCACCCGGAAGTGAAGTGGACGCTGTAAACAGCGGCACCGGGCCGGCGGCTCGCGTGGCGGCGCGGACGGCCACGCTGCGTGATCTGGGCCGGCAGGGCTATGAGCCGGTCTGGCATGCGATGCAGCGCTTCACCGACGCCCGCGACGACAGCACCACCGACGAGCTGTGGCTGGTCGAGCATGATCCGGTGTTCACCCTGGGCCAGGCCGGCAAGGACGAGCACGTTCTGGCGCCAGGTGATATCCCGGTGCTGCATGTCGATCGGGGCGGTCAGGTGACCTATCACGGCCCCGGCCAGATCGTGGTCTACCCGCTGCTGGACTTGCGCCGGCTGGGTATCGGGGTGCGCGATTACGTGTGCCGCATCGAGCAGGCCATCATCGACACGCTGGATGAATGGAATATCGGTGCCGAACGCCTGGACGGTGCGCCCGGCGTGTATGTGGGCGGCGCCAAGGTGGCCGCGCTCGGCATTCGTGTGCGCCGTGGCTGCAGTTTTCACGGGCTGGCGCTGAATGTCGCGCTGGATCTGGAGCCGTTCCACCGCATCAATCCCTGTGGTTACGCCGGGATGCAGGTGACCTCGGTGCTAGACTTGGGTGGTCCGTCCGGGATCGATCCGGTCAAGCCGGTGCTGCTATCCCATCTGGCCCAGCAGTTCGGTCTTGAGCTGCGGCCCACTCCCGAACTGCCCGATCTGAACTTCGCGGCCTGAGGCCGCCGGTACCGCCATGACTGAATCCACTCCGCGCTCCATTCCCCTGCAGGTCGTGCAGGCCGACACTCCGTCCGCGCCGTTGCAAACGGGCGTCAAGCAGCTCGGTGGCGACAAGATCGGCCGCTCGCCGGTGCAGTTCGCCGATGCGCCGGTGCTGCGCAAGCCTTCCTGGATCCGCGTGCGCATTCCGTCGGGCAATGCCGTGGCCAACCTCAAGGCCAAGCTGCGCGAGAACCGTCTGGTGACGGTGTGCGAGGAAGCCAGCTGCCCGAACATCCACGAATGCTTCGGCCATGGCACCGCGACCTTCATGATCCTGGGCGAAGTCTGTACCCGCCGCTGCTCGTTCTGCGATGTGGCCCACGGCCGGCCCAAGCCGCCGGACGCCAGCGAACCGGCCAGCCTGGGCCAGACCGTGGCCGACATGGGCCTGAAGTACGTGGTGGTGACCAGTGTCGACCGCGACGACCTGCGCGACGGCGGTGCCCAGCACTTCGTCGACTGCATCAGTGCGATCCGCGCCAAGTCGCCGGGCACCCGTATCGAGGTACTGACTCCGGACTTCCGTGGCAAGGGCCGGATGGAGCGCGCGCTGGAAATCCTGGCGCAGAACCCGCCGGACGTGTTCAACCACAACATCGAGACCGTGCCGGACCTGTACCGCAACGTGCGTCCGGGTGCGGATTACCAGTGGTCGCTGACCCTGCTGAAGAACTTCAAGGCACAGCACCCGGATGTGCCGACCAAGTCCGGCATCATGCTCGGCCTGGGCGAGACCCTGGAGCAGGTGCAGGCCACGATGCGCGACCTGCGCGCGCACGACGTGGAGATGATCACCATCGGCCAGTACCTGCAGCCGACCGCGCATCACCACCCGGTGCTGCGTTACTGGACGCCGGAGGAATACAAGGCGTTCGAGGACTACGGCTACGAACTGGGCTTCACCCACGTCGCTTCCGGTCCGATGGTGCGTTCGTCCTACCACGCCGACCAGCAGGCGGCCGGGGCGGGCGTCGGCGTCTGATCGCCTCGCCATGATCCCGCGACGGCGGCATGCCGTCTGCGGGATCGCCGTGCCTGTGCCATGCGTGCCGGTACGGTTCACATTCTGCTACCGGGCAGCGGCTAGTCTGATCCGGCGCAGGGTGACAAGTGCAGAAACTTTCGGCACTGTCCGGGTGTCCGAACTGCGCGCAGTCTCCCCCTACCGTCTGGTGTCACGAGTATCTAGATGAACTATCGAGTCCCCGCCTTTTTGCTGGCTTTGGCGCTGACGGCGCCGGCCGCGTTGCTGGCGCGTGCCGACACGCCGGCGCTGCCTTCCACGGCGACCGTCGATCAGGCGACCACCTCCAAGCTGGTGTACGGACTGCTCTCGGACAGCCGCTACGCCTATCGCCCGCGTCCGCTGGATGCGGCGACCTCGCAGGACGTGTTCAAGCGTTATCTGGAATCGCTGGACGGGGGCAAGCAGTTCTTCACCCGCGAGGACGTGGAGCGCTTTGCGCCGTTGGCTGCCAATACGGGAACGGCGATCCGCAGCGGTGAGCTCGACCCGGCCTTCCAGGTGTTCGCGGTGTACCGCCAGCGGGTGGCCGATCGCGTGGCCTACGCGCGCGGGCTGCTCAAGCGCGAGCCGGATTTCACCCTGGAAGAGCGCTTTGAATACGACCGCAAGGAGGTGCCCTGGAGCACGTCGGCGGAGCTGGACGAGCTGTGGCGCAAGTCGGTCAAGAACGACTGGCTGCGGCTGAAGCTGGCCGGCAAGTCGGCCGCCGATATCCGCAAGACCTTGGACAAGCGTTACGCCACGCTGCTCAAGGGCATCAACGAGTCGAAGAACGAGGACGTGTTCTCGCTCTACCTCAACGCCTACACCCGCGCGGTGGACCCGCATACCGATTACTTCACCCCGCGCACTGCGGAGAACTTCAACCAGGCCATGTCGCTGTCGCTGGAAGGCATCGGCGCGCAGCTGCAGCGTCAGGACGATGTGGTGGTGATCCGCGAAGTGGTGCCCGGTGGCCCGGTGGCGATGGATGGCACGCTCAAGCCCGGTGACCGCATCGTCGGCGTGGGCCAGGGCAAGTCCGGCCCGCTGGAAGATGTGATCGGCTGGCGCATCGACGACGTGGTGGCCAAGATCCGCGGTGCCAAGGACACCCAGGTACGGCTGGAATACATTCCCGCCGCCGAGGGACTGGATGGCAAGCACCGCATGGTGACGCTGACCCGGCAGAAGATCCGCCTGTCCGAACAGGCCGCCAAGGGCGAGACGATGACCATTCCGGGCGCTGCCGGCGAGCCGGAGCGTCGCATCGGCATCGTCAAGCTGCCCACGTTCTACCAGGACTTCGAAGGCCGCCGTCGCAACGCGACCGATTACGCCTCGGCCACGCGCGATGTGGCCAAGCTGCTGGCCGGTTTCAAGGCCGACAAGCTCGATGGCGTGGTGCTGGACCTGCGCAACAACGGCGGGGGTTCGCTGGATGAGGCCATCGAACTGACCGGTCTGTTCATCGAACAGGGCCCGGTGGTGCAGGTGCGTGAATCGGGCGGCCGCGTCACTGTCAACAGCGACCGCAACCCGGCGGTGGCCTGGGACGGCCCGCTGGCGGTGCTGATCAACCGTGGCTCGGCCTCGGCCTCGGAGATTTTCGCCGGTGCCATCCAGGATTACGGCCGCGGTCTGGTGATCGGTGAGACCACCTTCGGCAAGGGCACCGTGCAGAACGTGGTGCCGCTGGACCGTTGGCCGGCCAGCGAGAAAGAGCGCTTCGGCCAGGTCAAGCTGACCATCGCCCAGTTCTTCCGTGTCAGCGGCTCTTCCACCCAGCACAAGGGTGTGGTGCCGGACCTGGCGTTCCCGGCCAGTGTCGATGCCAGCGAATTCGGCGAGAGCACCTACGACAACGCGCTGCCTTGGACCCGCATCGCCGCGGTGCCGCACACCCAGTACGGCAATTTCGCGCCGATCCTGCCGCGGCTGGAAACCCGCCATGCCGAACGCGTGCGTAGCGACCGCGAGTTCCAGTGGTGGGAAGAGGATGTGCAGCAGTTCCGCACCGAGGCCGCCAAGAAGTACATCTCGCTCAACGAGGCCGAGCGCCGCGCCGAGCGGGAAAAGCAGGATGCCCAGCGCAAGCAGCGCCAGCAGATCCGCAAGGAGTTGGGCCTGCCGCTGGATCCGCTGGCCGAGGACAGCACCGATGACGGTCTGACCGGCAACGAGCGCGACATCGTCAAGGATGCTGAGCGCGAGAAGGCTGCCGAGAAGCGCCCGGATCCGTTGCTGAGGGAGTCGGCCGCGATCCTGGCCGACGCCCTGAATCTCCTGGAAAAGGACCGTCCGCTGTCGGCGCAGGTGCTGCCGCAGTCCAGTGGCCCAGGACGCTGGGCCGACTGATCTTCCTGTGTGCCGGGCGCAGTGCCAGTACCGGTGCGCTGTAAATGACGCCGTCAACGTCCTGCGACGTTGGCGGCGTTATGCTGAGTGCCTTCGGTAAACGAGGAGCGCCCATGCCTGGCTGCCGGTTGCATCTGCTGGTCGGAACCGTCTCGCTGGCGTTTGCCGCATGTGGCGGCAAGGTTGCCGACAGCACGGTGCTGCGCGAGTCGTTCGATTCGGGTGACACCTATTCGCGCAATCTCGAGGTGGCGCCGGCCCAGGCCTGCGAGGCTGCTCGTCGCGCGCTGCTCAGCCAAGGTTATGCGGTCACCCGCGCCGATGCGGGCAGTGTCGAAGGCAGCAAGAATTTCCAGCCCAAGGACGAAGTGCACGAGCAGCTGTTGCTGCGGGTGTCGTGCGTGGGCCGCGCCGATGGCCGCGCGCAAGTATTCGCCAGTGCGGTGCAGGAGCGCTATGCGCTGAAGAAATCACCGACCTCGGCCAGCGTCGGTGTCGGTGCGGTGGGTTCGGTGTCCGTGCCGTTTGGCAGCAATGACGATTCGCTGGTGCGCGTGGCCAGCCGCACCGTGCAGGATGCGCTGTTCTATCGCAATTTCTTCGGCCGCCTGCAGCAGTATGTGGAGGAGGTGGCCGCGCCACAGATACCCGACGGGGTGGCCCGGTGAGCCATCACCGCGGCCGGATATGGCAGGCCGCGGCGTGCGGATTGGTGTTGTGCGCCGTGTCTGGCTGGCCGCTCGCCGCACAGGCGCGTGCCGGTTGCGGCATTGCGCTGCTGCAGGAGCTGGGCTGGCGGATCACGCCGACGTCCGCAGCGGAGCCGCAGGTGCTGGCTGGCCGACCGTGCGAGCGGGGATTGGTGATGGAGGCGCAGCGCCTGGGCGATCTGCAGGTACATATTCCCGCCCGCTACAGTGCCAGCCAGCGCGAGCAGTTCGCCGCGGGATTGCTGCAGAGTCCCGCCAGCGTCTGCGCCTATGCGTTCCGGCTCGGTGATGCGGCACGCACCGCCACGACACGGCTGCAGGCCAATACGAACTACCGCTTTTCCGCATTGCAGCTGGGCTGGATCGGCTTCGGGGTGGGCGGCGCGCGGGCGCAGGGGTGGCAGCGCTTCCGCAGCTTCGGCCGGGGGTATGCACCGTGGCCGGCAATGCGCGCGCGATGGATGCCTTCTACCGCGGCAGCGTGCGTTCCGAATGCGGAGTCGGGCGGCAGATCGCCCAGCTGGCCACCCAGCGCGAGTTGTATGGCGATGTATTGTTCGACCGCGAGTTCACGGCCGCGGAGCTTTCGATCGGCACGTTCCTGACTTTGCACGATACGCAGAGCATCCTGCTCGGCAGCAGTGCCGGCGAGCTGTTCGCCGATGGCAAGGCGGTGCGCACCTCGGCGCGGGGGCGCCAGGCGTTCATGGCGGTGCCGGGGTTCATCGAGCATGTGTTCGAGCGCAGGTTTCTGGATGACATCAACAACCAGGCCGAGAACTTCATCATCACCGATCTCAGTGCAGCGGCCGCACAGGCGCTGGCGCGGCATGGCGGATTTGCCCACTACGACCGCGTCAACCGGCAGATATGGCAGCTTTCACAACAGATGCCGGGAAGTGGGTGGCGTCGTTTTGAACGTCTGTTGCATGAGCGCGATCCGGCACTGCGTGCCGCGCTGCCGGCGGAACAACAGGCGGTGCTGGCCCGGATCGATGCGCTGCTGGCCGATCCGGTGTACCGGGAGTTGCTGATCTACGTACATCCCAAAGGCGTCAAGCCGCTTGGCTACCATATCGTGCGCCTGCTGGATCGCAATCCACGTACACCTTTCAGCATCGATCTGGCATTGCACAATGTGCATTCCACGCTCTATCAGCGCTGGATCGGCGCCCGGCTGCGCGAGTGCGGCAATGAAATGTCTTTCAGCACAAGATGAGGTGCGGCGTGCAACTGGGAATGATCGGTCTGGGGCGCATGGGCGCCAACATGGCGCAGCGGCTGCATCGCGCGGGTATCCATGTGCAGGGCTTTGATCCCGCGGCCCAAGCCCGGGAGCAGGTATCGGCTGCCGGTATTGCCACCAGCGACACGTTGCAGGATCTGGTTCACGCAATACCCGCGCCCCGGCGGCTGTGGCTGATGGTGCCGTCCACGGTGGTGGATGCAACGCTGGGTGCGTTATTGCCGCTGCTATCGAACGGAGACGTGGTGATCGATGGCGGCAACTCCTGGTACAAGCAGTCGCAAGCGCGCGCGGCCCGCTGCGGTGAGCGTGGGGTCGCCTTCGTCGATTGCGGCACCAGCGGCGGCATCTGGGGGCGGGAGGAGGGCTACTGCCTGATGGTGGGCGGCGATGTCGGCACGGTGGCCGGACTGGCGCCACTTTTCAGGGCGCTGGCGCCGGCCATGGACCGGGGCTGGGCGCACGTTGGACCGGTGGGTGCCGGACACTTCTGCAAGATGGTCCACAACGGCATCGAGTACGGAATGATGCAGGCCTATGCCGAAGGCTTTGCCTTGATGGAAAAGAAGGCCGAGTTCGAACTGGATCTGGCCCAAGTGACCGAGCTGTGGCGCCATGGCAGCGTGGTGCGCTCCTGGTTGCTGGATCTCGGTGCCGACGCGCTGCGGGATAATCCCACGTTGGCGGGGATCGCCCCTTATGTCGAGGATTCGGGGGAAGCCCGTTGGGCAGTGGCCGAGGCGATCGATCTGGAGGTGCCGGCGCCGGTGATCACCCTGTCGTTGCAGGAGCGCTTGCGCTCACGTCAGCGCAATTCCTTCACCGACCGGATGCTGGCGACGATGCGCCGTCAGTTCGGTGGTCACGCGATCAGGAAGACAGATGCATAGCGATGGGGGCATCAGATGGGTACAGGCCGGCGGAGCAGCGCTGCGATGAACAAGACAACGCGGGGGTTCGTGCTGGGCCTTGTCTGCACACTGCTGGTGGATGCCGCGATCGCGCAGCCAGCCAGCGGGACAGATGCCGTGCCAACGCCTCCGGCCGATGCATCCACGGCATCGGGTGATGCGTGGATTTCCACCCGGATCAAAGCCGCGCTGGTCCCGCTGGTGCGTGAGCGTCGTGCCCAAATCGCGGTCGAGGTATCGCAGGGGCGTGTTGTGCTGGCGGGAACCGTGGAAGGGGAGCTGACCCGGCAGCAGATCATCGCGTTGTGCATGCAGACCCGCGGCGTTGCCACGGTCGATGCTTCCGCACTGAAAATCACGGGATTTGCCATGCCGCGTTGAACGTCGCATGAAGCCGGACGCGGCGTTCACTCCGCGGGTAAATCATGCAATGCTTCGGCGGCAGGTATCCGGGGCAGGAGAGTTCAAGCCTGCTCCACGCAGGTGATAGACCTACCCGGCTGTTTGTAACGGCCAGCAATGCAAGGGGAGATGATGCTGTCAAGGTTCACCGATGATGGTTGGGATCGCTGGCGATTGATCGGCCTGGGCCTGGCGGCCTTCCTGATCATCGTGGTTCCAGCACTTACCATGCGGCAGCTGTCGCGTGAAAGCGTCAATGCCGCCAACTGGGTTGCCCATACCCAGGCGGTGGGCGCGCGCCTGTACAACCTGCAGGCCGATATCCGCGATGTGGAGTCGGCGGCACTGACCCTGTCCAAGGGTATCCAGTCTCCAGCCCTGGATGAGCGTCTGCAGAGGATGGACCGCATGCAGGCCACCATGCAGGAGCTGGCCGAGCTGGTCAAAGACAGTCCGGAACAGCTGGTACGCATGGGCCGCATCGAGTCGATGCTCGAGCGCCGCATGGAGCTGGCCAAGGAAGTGGCACAAAGTCCTGATTCCCCGCACCAGCGGGCGATGATCGAGGAGATGACGTTCCGCTATCCCATCCGCATGCTCGTGGAGGAACTGCAGCAGCACGAGGAAAAACTGCTGGCCGACCGCGCCGCCACCGCCGAACGACGGCAGCGTGTGTCGTCGATCGTCTCGTGGAGCGCGCTGGTGGTGCAGCTGCTTTTGCTGAGCCTGGTGTTGTGGCTGCTCAAGCGCCAGATAGGCGGCCGTGCCGAGGCGGAGTTGCGCCTGATCAAGGCCAGCGCCCGCGCCAACTCGGTGCTGCAGACCGTCCGCGAGCCGATCGTGCTGCTGGATCACGAACAGCGGGTGGTGCTGCACAATACCGCGTTTTCAGAGCTGTACAGCGTCAACCACGAGGACATCAACCAGCGGCCGCTGCAATCGATCGGAGATGGAGTGTGGGCCGATGCGATCATCCGCCAGCGGTTGGCGGACGTGCTGTTGCGTGGACGCGAGTTGTGGGATTTCGAGCACGAGCAGCGCAGCATCGATGGCATGGTGAGAACCATGCTGATCAATGCCCGGCGCATGCCCTTGCCGGATGCGGACGATGAAGTGGTGCTGATGACCGTCAGTGACATCACCTTGCAGCGCGCCGTGCAGGTGCGGGTGGAGGAGCTCAACCGCCAGCTGGAAGGCAAGGTCGAGCAGATGGCCGAGGTCAATCGCGAGCTGGAGGCGTTCAGCTACTCGGTATCACACGATCTGCGTGCACCGTTGCGGCATGTGGCCGGATTCGCCGACAAGCTCGGACGCCATCTGGGCGACGGCGCCGACGAGAAGACGCGCCACTATCTGGAGGTGATCACCGGTTCGGCGCAACGGATGGCGGCGCTGATCGATGACCTCCTGGTCTACTCGCGCCTGGGGCGCGGTGCGATGCGGATGCAGACGGTGGATATGCAGTCGCTGGTGGACGATACCCGCTCGTTGCTGGATTCCAATCTCAAGGCCGAGGAGCCGGAGAATGGTGCCCACCGCGAGATCGAGTGGAAGATCGGACCGCTGCCGGTGCTGATCGCCGACGAGAACATGATGCGGCAGGTGTGGTTGAACCTGCTGGGCAATGCGGTCAAATACACTGCCGGTCGCGACAAAGCGGTGATCGAGGTGACGTCCCGGGCACTTGCCGACGGCGGTCAGCAGTTCTCCGTGCGTGATAATGGCACCGGCTTCGACATGCAGTACGCCGGCAAGCTGTTCGGGGTGTTCCAGCGGCTGCACAAGGCCAGCGACTACCCGGGTACCGGCATCGGGCTGGCCAGCGTGCGCCGGGTGCTGATGCGCCATGGCGGGCGCATCTGGGCCGAGGCCGAGACCGACAAGGGCGCAACGTTCCATTTCATTATTCCCCCGCAAGCGCCTGAGGCGCACAGTTGAAGGTTGTGACATGAATCCACTCCGTACGATCCTGATTGCCGAAGACAGTTCCGCTGACGCCGAGATGGCGATCGACGCTTTGCGTGATGCGCGCCTGGCCAATCCCATCGTCCATGTGGAAGACGGCGTGGAAGCGCTGGATTTCCTGCTGCGCCGTGGCGCCTTTGCGGGCCGCGAGGATGGATTGCCGGCGGTGTTGCTGCTGGATATCAAGATGCCGCGTATGGATGGCCTGGAAGTGCTGCAGCGCATCCGCGCCGAGGAAGAGCTGAAACGGCTGCCGGTGGTGATCCTTTCGTCCTCGCGCGAGGAAAGTGATCTGGCCCGCAGCTGGGATCTGGGCGTGAACGCTATATGGTCAAGCCTGTCGACGTCGACCAGTTCTTCAGCGCGGTCAAGACGATCGGTACCTTCTGGGCGGTGATCAACCAGGCCCCCGAGCTGGAGTGACGGCAGATGCCAAATATGGGAGCTCCGTTGGGCCCGCTGCGGATCCTGCTGGTGGAGGATTCGCAGGAAGACGCAGAGTTGCTGTGCGACCAGATTCTGGACGCCGGGCTGGAGGCGCGTTTCCAACGCGTTGACAGCGAGCAGGATCTGCTGGACGCGTTGGCGGAGGAAGCGCCGGATATCGTGCTGTCGGATCTGAGCATGCCGGGTTTTTCCGGCTATCAGGCGCTGCGGATCGTGCGTGAGCTGCATCCACAGACTCCCTTCATTTTTGTTTCCGGCACCATGGGTGAGGAAACCGCAGTGGAAGCACTGCATAACGGCGCCAACGACTACATCATCAAGCACCTCCCGGCCCGGCTTCCTTCCGCGGTCGCACGCGCCATCCGTGATGCGCGCAGTGCGCAGGAGCGCGCGCGCGTCGAGGAGGAGCTGATGCGTGCGCAGCGTCTGGAAAGCCTGGCGCTGCTGGCGGCGGGCTTGAGCCATGATCTGCGCAATATCCTGCAGCCGCTGCTGATCGTGCCGGATCTGATCCGTGACCGCAGCGATGATCCCAAGGTGATCCGCTTGGCGGATGTGATCGCCGAATGCGGGCGTCGCGGTCATGAGATGGCCGAGTCGATGCTGTCTTTCGTGCGCGGTTCGCGGCAGCCCAGCGAATCGGTCGGAATGTCGCGCCTGTTCCAGGCGGTGGGAATGCTGCTCAAAAGCAATATTCCCGCGTCGGTCGAGCTGCATCTGGAGGTGGCCGACGAACGTCTGGCGGTGGAGGCCAACTACACGGAGCTGCAGCAGGTGCTGCTCAATCTGTGTCTGAACGCGATCCAGGCCATGCCCAATGGCGGGCAGTTGCGGCTGGTTGCCGAGCGCGCGTTTGATCCGGTGGCAGGCGAACAACTGTGCATCCGCGTGCAGGACCAGGGCGTGGGCATGGATGAAGCGACGCTGCAACGGCTTTTCACTCCATTTTTCACCACCAAGAGCACGGGCACCGGCCTGGGTCTGATTTCATGCCGGCGCATCGTCGAGGGCCTGGGAGGCGTGATCAGCGTCCAGAGCGTGCCCGGACAGGGCACTTGCTTTGATCTGCTGCTGCCGCTGAGTGCGGAGCTGGCGGCCGATGACGGGGAGCGGCCGGCCGCGATTCCGGGCGGACGCGGGCAGCGTGTACTGATCGTTGATGACGAAGCGGTACGGCTGTCGTTGCTGGGCAACGCGCTTTCCAGTCAGGGCTACCGCTTGCGTCTGGCCGCGGATGGCGCCGCGGCGCTGCGGCACCTGCAGCAGGCAGGATTGCCGGATGTGCTGCTGGTCGATGCGGGCATCCCGCTGCTGTCGGCCGGCCAGCTGCTGGCTGAAATGCACGGCATGGGTTTCCATGGCCCGGCCATCGTGCTGGAAGAGGCCGGTGAGCGGGTTTTCGATCAGATACCTCCGCCGCCGGGCATCCGGGTGCACACCCTGCCCAAGCCGCTGGAAATGCAGCGGGTGTTCCGCGCGGTGGCCGATGCCCTTGGCGTCAGCTGAGTTCTGCTGGCGTCAGTACCATGATTTGTCCGACGCCAGCGTCGGCATTGCTTCACTGCTGCCCTATCATGTGCGCTCCGATTCCACGCGGCCTTGATGATGGTGCCAACCACCACGGCAGTGCCGCAGGCAAGTGACAACCGATGACCACCGTGCTCTTGAGCCTGGGCAGCAATCTGCGGCCGCAACACTATCTGCATCTGGCGGTGGAAGTGCTGCGCGGGCGTTTTAGTCCGCTGCGCGTGTCCCCGGCCTATCGCACCCCCGCGGTCGGCTTTGACGGGCCGGATTTCCTCAACAACGCGGTTATGCTGGAAACGCAGATGCCCTTGTTGGAGCTGGACCAGTGGCTGCATGCGGTGGAGGATGCCCACGGGCGTGACCGCAGCGGCCCGCGCTTCAGTGACCGTACGCTGGATATCGACGTGGTGTATTACGGCGATCTGGTGGTGGAAGGACCGGGCCATCTGCGCATTCCGCGGCCCGAGCTCAAGCACGCGTTCGTGCTCAAGCCGTTGGCCGATATCGCCCCGGATTTCGTTGATCCCGTGCGCCACCAGACCCTGCGTCAGATGTGGCAGGCCCACCCGCAATACGGCCAGGCCTTCGACGTCGTCGAACTGGAAGCCTGAGCCGGCTCAGGTCAGCGTGCGGCCGCCATCCAGTCGCAGGGTCTGCCCGGTGATGTAACCGGCATCGTCGAGCAGCCAGCGCACCGCCGAGGCGATTTCGTGCGGCGTGCCCAGACGGTCCAGCGGCGTACGCTCCATCAGCTTCTGTTTGGCTGCCTCACTCTTGCCCTGTTCCGGCCAGAGGATGGCGCCGGGCGCGATCGCATTGACCCGCACGTGCGGGGCCAGTTCCAGCGCCAGCGTGCGGGTGGTCATTTCCAGTGCCGCCTTGGCCGCGCTGTAGGCGGGGTGGTCGCGCAGCGGCTGGGTGGCGTGCAGATCGGTCAGG
>NZ_BAZI01000040.1 GCF_001310775.1 Stenotrophomonas pictorum JCM 9942 | reverse complement strand
CAGGCACCAGGAGCGCTTTGCCGAGCTCAGCGGCGTGGGGCTGCCGATCGAGGCGCGCTGCAACGGGCAGCGCTTCCGCAACTTCATGCTGCTGACCCATCGCGGCGTGAGTGGTCCGGCGATCCTGCAGATCTCCTCGTTCTGGCAACCGGGCGATGACCTGCGCCTGGATCTGCTGCCGGACCGCGATGCCGAACAGTGGCTGCGCGAGATGAAGCGCGAGCGCGGCGCCGCTGAACTGCGCACCGTGCTGTCGGAGGTGATCCCGCGCCGGCTGTCACTGCGCCTGTGCGAGCACTGGCTTGCCGACAAACCGGTACGGCAGCTGGACGAGCGCGAGATCAAGGCCACCGCCGCCCTGCTCGCCGATTTCCCGCTGGTGGCCAGTGGCACCGAAGGCTACCGCACCGCCGAAGTCACGCTCGGTGGCGTGGATACCCGGAAGGTTTCCTCGTCCACGATGGAGTCGCAACTGGTTCCGGGCCTGCACTTCATTGGCGAGGTGCTGGATGTGACCGGCTGGCTGGGCGGCTACAACTTCCAGTGGGCCTGGGCGTCGGGCGCGGCGGCCGGCAATGCGGTGTGAATGCCAGCCCGGCGGAATTGCGTCACAGGCAAGCGTTCCGCGCATAGACGCCATGCCACCCATCGTGTATTAAACCCGGTCTGAGGGGAGTACTGAATGCAGAACAGCAAAGACATCACCTTGCGCCTGTTGATCGTCGATGACAGCGCCGAGAATGCCGAAGCGATCGTCAGCACTTTGCGCAACAGCGGCATCGCCGTGCGCCCTTCCCGGCCACAGAATCCGGAAGAGCTTTCGCAGGCATTGGGCAGCCAGCCGATCGACCTGGTGCTGGCCGCCCCCTCGCACAACATCCCGCAGCTGCTGCTCACCCAGCAGATCGCGGCCAGCGGCAAGGACATTCCGATGATCCTGCTGGCCGACCGGATCGAGGAGAACGTGCTGGTCGAGGCGGTCGCCAACGGCATCCGTGCCATTGCCCTGCGCCAGCGCCCGGAGCACCTGCTCTCGGTGATCGGCAACGAATGGACCGACCTTCAGGCCCGCCGCGGACTGCGCCGGATCGAAGCGCAGATGCGCGAGACCGAGCGCCGCTGCGATGCACTGATCTCCTCCTCGCGCGATCCGATCGCCTACATCCATGAAGGCATGCACATCCGTGCCAATGACGCCTATCTGGATATGTTCGGTTACGAGACCTTCGACGATGTCGAGGGCATTTCGCTGCTGGACATGGTCGCGCCGCAGCATGTGGAGGACTTCAAGCAGCTGCTCAAGTCGCTGAGCAAGGGCGAGCCCCCACCGCCACAGTACGAGATCCACGCCCGCAACCAGGACGGGGAAACATTCCCGGCGACCATGGAATTCAGTCCGGCCACCTACGAGGGCGAGAGCTGCTTCCAGGTGGTATTCCGCCGCCGCGAGGAATTCGATCCCGAACTGGCCCGTGAAGTGGAGGCGCTGCGCCAGCGTGACCAGGTCACCGGGCTGCTCAACCGCCCCACCTTCATGGTGCATCTGGAAAACGCGGTGGCGCAGGTCAGCCGCAGCGATGGCCAGTACGGATTCCTGCTGATCGAGCCGGATCACTACGCGCGGCTGCTGCCAGACATCGGCCTGGATTCGGCCGACGCGCTGATTGCCGCACTCGGCCAGAATCTCGCGGACGTGGCGGGCCAGGACGCCCAGTTGGCCCGCTTTGGCGAGCACAACTTCGCGCTGCTGACCCCGGGCGACTATGCCAACACCACCCGCGTCGCCGAGCGGGTGCGCGATGCTTTCGCCTCGCATGTATTCAGCATCGGCGAGCGCTCGGCCACGGTGTCGGTCAGCGTTGGCGGCGTGCAGGTCGGCGAGAAGATCGCCAGCGTCGGTCAGGTTCTGGCCCGCGCCACCGACTGCACCCGCGCCGCCATCGAGCTGGGCGGCAATACCGTCAAGGTATTCGACCCCGGCGCGATGGACCGGGTTGAGGAAGAGCGCATCCAGCGCTGGGTACAGCGCATGCGCGATGCGCTGGCCGGCGATGGCTTCCAGCTGCGTTACCGGCCGGTGCTGAATCTGCTCGGCGAACCGATCCAGCTGTACGACACCTCGCTGCAGCTGGAGAACAACGGCGAACTGGTCAGCCCCATCACCTTCCTGCCGATCGCGCAGGAGCACGAGCTGATGGCACCGATCAACCGGTGGGTGGTCAGCCAGGCGATCCGGGCACTGGGCGAGCGGAAGCGCGCCGGTCATCGCACCCATCTGATGGTACGCATCACGCCCGAATCGTTCAGCGACCCGCAGCTGATCGCAACGATCCGCGACGCCCTCCAGGCCGAAGGTGTCAGTGGCGAGCAGCTGTGGTTGCAGATTCCAGAAGCGAAGGTGTTCACCCACCTGCGCAACGCCCAGCAGTTCCTGGCCGATGTCTCGGCATTGGGCTGCAAGGTGGGCCTGGAGCAGTTCGGCTCGGGGCTCGATTCGTTCCAGCTGCTGGCCCACTTCCAGCCGGCGTTCCTCAAACTGGACGCGGACTTCACCGCAGACCCGGTACAGTCCAAGGAACAGTTGCCGAAGACCCAGGAAATCACCAGCAAGGCGCAATCGGCCAACATCCTCACCATCGCCGAGTTCATTTCCGACGCGGCCACGATGAGTCTGTTGTTCAGTGCCGGCCTGGACTATGTGCAGGGCGACTTCGTCGGCCCCGCCGGCGCGCAGATGGACTTCGAGTTCAACTGAGTCCGGCAAGGAGCCCACAAAAAAAGCCGCGCACTGCGCGGCTTTTTCCTTTCGACGCCAGCTGTTCAATCAGACTTCGACCAGCCCCGGAATCACCACGTCCGGATTCACGTCGGCGTCGTAATCCACGCCTTCGATGCCGAATCCGAACAGGCGCAGGAAGTCGGTCTTGTAGCCGGCCAGGTCGCTGATCTCATACAGGTTCTCGTTGGTCACCTGCGGCCACAGCGCCAGCACCTTGCCCTGCACTTCCGGCGCCATTTCCTTGTAGTCGGCGCGCAGGCGGCCTTCGCCATCGACCAGCTCCACGGTGCGGCCCTTGCCGTCCACCAGCTGCGGGCGGATGTGATCTGCGGCGTTGGCACCGCCCTGCGGACCGTTGTAGAGGATGTCGTACAGGGTATCGAGCTGCTCGATGCAGCCTTCATGGGTCCCTTCTTCCTTCATCACCTTGAACAGCAGCGACAGGTACAGCGGCATGGTCGGGATCGCCGAGCTGGCCTGGGTCACCACCGCCTTGAGTACCGACACGCGCGCATCGCCGCCAATACCCTGCAGCTTGCCGCGGATGTCCTTTACCTTGGCATCCAGATCCTTCTTGGCCGCACCGATCGAACCGTTCCAATAGATGGCCTGGGTGATCTCTTCGCCGACATAGGTGAAGGCGGTGGTGGTGGCGCCCGGCGCCAGCACACCGGCTTCCAGCAGCGCATCGATCCACATCTGCCAGTCTTCGCCGCCCATCACCTGCACGGTCCCGGCGATCTCCTCGGCGGTGGCCGGCTGCAGCGTGGTTTCGGTCAGCACTTCCTTGTCGGTATCCAGCCCCTTCAGCGTGATCGGCTCGCCGATCGGCTTGAGCGTGGAGCTGATCACCTCGCCGGTCTTCGGGTGCTTGCGGCGCGGCGATGCCAGGCTGTAGACCACCTGATCCACCTGGCCCAGATCGGCCTTGATGATCTCGATGACCTTGGCCTTGACCTCGTCGGAGAACGCATCGCCATTGACGCTGCGTGCATACAGGCCAGCCTGGTGCGCGTACTTCTCGAATGCGGCCGAGTTGTACCAGCCCGCCGTGCCGGGCTTGCTCTCCGTGCCGGCACGCTCGAAGAACACGCCCAGCGTCGCCGCATCGCTGCCGAAGGCCGCCTTGATACGCGCCGCCAGCCCGTATCCAGTCGAGGCACCGATCACCAGCACCTTCTTCGGACCGTGGGCCAGCTTGGGCTGCGCCTTGATGTACTCGATCTGCTCCTTGACCGCCGCATCGCAACCAGTCGGATGGGTGGTGACGCAGATGAAGCCGCGCACACGCGGTTTGATGACCATGAAAACCTCGATTGGGTAAGCAGAAAAACAGCCCTCGGCTGCGAAACCGGCCCTTCCACAACATGGTCGAAAGGCAGCGGATTCAGCAGGCGGGCACTGAACCGGGAGGATCGTAGTGCGCGGCCGCAGTGAACACAACCGACGCCACCGCATGGAAAAGCGGCTTGAGCACGGGCATGACGCAAAAAGAAAAGCCGCGCGGACGCGCGGCTTTTCCAGACAACCGTAGCGGTCAATCAAGGACGACGTGCCAGCTCTTCCTCGTCCTTGGCCTTGGGCAGCAGATCCTGCTTGCTGACCTTGAACGGACCGATGCTCAACAGCGGCACCGCCACGATGATCGAGGACACCACCACGATCACCGCACCGGCCATGTGCGTCTCGGCCAGGCCTTCCATCGACTCGCCGCCGTAGATATACAGCGCCAGCGCCGACAGGAAGAACATCACCGCGGTGATGATCGTGCGCGACAGGGTCTGGTTGATCGAGCGGTTGAGCACTTCCAGCGGCTCCACACGCAGGCTGCGGAAGTTTTCACGTACGCGGTCGAACACCACGATGATGTCGTTGATGGCAAAACCCATCACCGACAGCATGCCGGCCAGCACCGTGAGATCGAACTCGCGGCCCATCAGCGACATGTAGGCGATCGTCAGGATCAGATCGAAGAACGCGGTGATGCTGGCCACCATCGCGAACTTCCATTCAAAGCGCGCGGCGATGTAGATCAGGAAGCCGATCACCATGAACAGCGTCGCGTAGATACCGTTCATCGCCAGGTCCTTGCCCACCTGCGGACCGACGAACTCGCCCGGCTGGACCGTGGCCGGATTGCCGGCCGTGGTGATGGCCGCCTGGACACGCTGGGCCACCTTCTGCGCGGCATCAGCGGCGTTGTTGTGCTCACCATCCGGGGGCAGACGGATCATCACATCGTTGCCGCTGCCCACGCTCTGCACCTGGGCGTTTTCGATTCCGGCGTTGGCCAGCTTTTCGCGGACCTGATCGACGTTGATCGAATTCTCGAAATGCGTGCGCACCACGGTACCGCCGGTGAACTCCAGCGCGTAGTTGAATCCCTTGAAGCCGATGACGGCAAAGGAAACCAGCAGCAACACCACCATCAACGCAAGCACGGGCTTGCGATGACGCATGAAGTCGATATTGGTGTCGTTCGGGATGATATGAAGTGGAAACAGTTTCATTTGAGGGTCTCTTCCCGATCAGATAGCCACGGACTGCAGCTTCTTGCGGCGTCCGTAGATCAGCACCGCCAATGCGCGCGACACCGTGATGGCGGTAAACATCGAGGCGAAAATACCGATGATCATGGTCAGCGCGAAGCCCTTCAGCGGGCCGGTACCGAACGCGTACAGGGCCACACCGACGATCAGTCCGGTCAGGTTGGCGTCGAGGATGGTGCCCGAGGCCTTCTCGTAACCGGCAGCGATGGCGGCCTTGGCCGGCATGCCCAGTCGCAACTCCTCACGGATTCGCTCGTTGATCAGCACGTTCGCATCGACCGACAGACCCACCGACAGCGCCAGACCGGCAAAACCGGGCAGCGTCATGGTGGCGCCGAACATCGACATCACCGCGACCACGATCAGCAGGTTGAACAGCAGCGCTACCGAGGTGATCAAGCCGAACATGCGGTAGTAGATGGAGAAGAACACCAAGGTGAACATGAAGGAGAAGACCACGGCCTTGACGCCGCTGGCCACGTTCTCCGCACCCAGGCTCGGGCCGATCACGTATTCCTCGACGAAGTCCATCGGCGCAGCCAGCGAGCCGGCGCGCAGCAGCTTGGCCAGGTTGTCGGCCTCGGCCTTCTCCAAACCGGTGGTCTGGAAATTCTTGCCGAACACGCCATTGACGTTTGCCACCGAGATCACCTCTTCCTTGACCCGGAAGCTGCGCTGCTCCTCGCCATTGACCAGGGTCACTTGCGGAATCCGCTCGGTGTACACCACGGCCATCGGCTTGCCGACGTTGGCACTGGTGAAGTCGAACATGCGTTGGCCACCGACACTGTTCAGCGTCACGCTCACTGCCGGCAGGCCGTTCTGGTCGGTCGCCACGTCGGCCTTGACCATCTGGTCGCCGGTGACGATGGTGCGCTTGTTCAACAGCACCGGGTTGCCGCCACGGTCGCGATAGAGCTTGGCTTCCGGCGGAATCCGGCCTGTGGTGACAGCGTCCTGCGCATTGCCGTCCACAACCGCGCGGTATTCCAGCGTCGCGGTGGCGCCGATCATGCGCTTGGCCTCGGCGGTGTCCTGCACACCAGGCAGCTCGACCACGATGCGGTCTTCGCCCTGGCGCTGGATGATCGGTTCGGCCACGCCCAGCTCGTTGACGCGGTTGCGCAGCGTGGTCAGGTTCTGCTCGATGGCGCCGGAGGTGATCTGGGCCATTTCGCTCTGCGGCACGTTAACGGCGATGCGATCACCGCTGACCGCGTAGGTGAAGGTCGGCTGCGACTTGGCCAGTGCCGCACGCGCCTTGTCCGCATCGGCGGCGTTGGCCAGCACCACCTGGATGCTGTTTTCACCGCGCCGCTCGACCGAGCGGTAGGTGATGCGGCTGTCACGCAGCGTGGTGCGCACATCTTCTGCGAACGCCTCGAACCGCTTGTCCACCGCCGCCTGCTGATCCACCTGCAGCGCGAAGTGCACGCCGCCGACCAGGTCCAGACCCAGCACCATCGGCTTACCGCCAAGGTTGGCCAGCCAGTCCGGCACGGTCGAGGCCAGGTTCAACGCGACGGTGTAGTTGTCACCGGCGGTGTCACGCAGCACCTCGTTGGCACGCGATTGTGCTTCCAATGAAGGCAGGCGGACGATCAGGTTGTTCTCGCCCTCCTCCTCCACCGATTTGGCCTGCACGCCTGCCTCTTCCAGCGCGGCAGTGACACGACCCTTGAGGGTGTCGTCGATCTGTCCACCCCGATTGGCGGTGATCTGGACGGAGGGATCCTTCTGGTAGATGTTCGGCAACGCGTACAGCGTGCTGACAGCCAGAACGATCAGAATCAGGAAGTACTTCCAGCGTGGAAATTCAAGCATTGCAGGATCCTGCGCGACGCCTTCCCGGCGTCGCGACGTGACGAAAAGGGATCAGCCTCAGGCCGCGGACTTAAGCGTGCCCTTGGGCAGGACGTTGCCGATAGCGGCCTTCTGCACGCGGATGCGGACGTTGTCGGCCACTTCGATGGTGACGAAGTTGTCGCCGATGTCGGTGACCACGCCGGCAATGCCGCCAGAGGTCAGCACTTCATCACCCTTGCTGATTTTTTCCAGCATCGCCTTGTGTTCTTTCTGGCGTTTCATCTGCGGGCGGATCATCAGGAAGTACATCACCGCGATCAGGGCGATCGGCAGCAGGAACGTGCCCATGCCCGGGGCGGCCGGAGCGGCCTGGGCGACGGGGAGTAGGATAGCCATCAGATTCATGTATTGGTCCTTGGTGTTGGGTGGCGTGGCCCGGCGGTGAAACCGGTGGCGCCACCACGAAACTGGGTCAGCAGTGAAGTATGCCACGAGCCCGGAACCCCGTCCCGGGCCCGCTTGCGCTACCGCTACTCCCCCGACAGCGCCGGGACGGCGAGGCCACGGGCTGCATAGAAAGACTCGCGGAACGCCATAAAGGTTCCCGCCTCGATCGCCGCACGCATGTCGGCCATGAGTTTTTCGTAATAGAACAGGTTGTGGATCGTGCCCAGCATCGGCGCCAGCATCTCGTTGCAGCGGTCCAGGTGGCGCAGGTAGGAACGGGTATAACCGCTGGTGCAGGCATGGCAGCCGCAGCCGGGTTCGATCACGTCCATGTCGCGCTCGTAGCGGGCGTTACGGATGCGGACCGTGCCGAACGAGGTGAAATAGTGGCCGTTGCGGGCGTTGCGGGTGGGCATCACGCAATCGAACATGTCCACGCCACGGGCCACGCCTTCGACCAGGTCTTCCGGGCGGCCGACCCCCATCAGGTAGCGCGGACGATCGGCCGGCAGGATCGGATGCATGTGGTCGAGCATCGCATTGCGCTCGTGCTCGGGCTCGCCCACCGCCAGGCCACCGATGGCATAGCCGTCGAAGCCGATCTGCTGCAGGCCCTCGGCCGAGCGGCTGCGCAGATCGGTATGCACCCCACCCTGGACGATGCCGAACAGCGCCGCATCCTTGCCCAGCGCGTCGTGCGCGTTGCGGCTGCGCTGGGCCCAGCGCAGGCTCAGCTCCATCGACTTGCGCGCCACCTCCTCGGTGGCCGGGTACGGCGTGCACTCGTCGAAGATCATGACCACGTCCGAATCGAGCACCTTCTGGATCTTCATGCTCTCCTCCGGCCCTAGGAACACGCGCGCGCCATCGGTCGGCGAGGCGAAGGTCACGCCCTCTTCGGTGATCTTGCGGCGATGGGCCAGCGAAAACACCTGGAATCCGCCCGAGTCGGTCAGGATCGGCCCGCTCCACTGGCAGAATCCGTGCAGGCCGCCGTGATCGGCGATCACCTCCAGCCCCGGACGCAGGTACAGATGGAAGGTGTTGCCGAGGATGATCTCGGCGCCGAGCGCCCGCACCTGCTCGGGCAGGATGCCCTTGACCGAGCCATAGGTGCCCACCGGCATGAACGCCGGCGTTTCAACGGTGCCACGCGGGAAGGACAGCTGGCCACGGCGGGCACGGCCATCGGAGGTCTGGAGTTTGAACTGCAATCTGGACATGGAATCTATCTGTCGGTCGTGCGGGCATTGTCGCGGATTGGGCGCCGCGGCGCAGGGCCCGGCGGATCAGGCGTCGTCGTACGCAGCCGGGAACAGCAGCATCGCATCGCCATAGCTGAAGAAGCGGTACTGCTGCGCGATGGCATGGGCGTAGGCCTCGAACACCCGCTCCCTGCCGGCAAAGGCGCTGATCATCATCAGCAGCGTGCTTTCCGGCAGGTGGAAATTGGTGACCATCGCATCGACGCTGCGGATGCGGTAACCCGGGGTGATGAAGATCTGGGTTTCGCCGGCGAACGGATACAGCTCGCCGTCCCGCATCGCGCTTTCCAGCGCGCGCACCACCGTGGTGCCGACCCCGATCACCCGGCCGCCGGCGGCGCGGGTGCGGCGCACCTGCTCCACCAGCTCGGCGCCGACATTCAGCCACTCCCGGTGCATCACATGGTGGCTCAGGTCATCCACCCGCACCGGTTGGAAGGTGCCGGCGCCCACGTGCAGGGTGACATGGCCGAACTGCACCCCGCGCTCGCGCAACTGCGCCAGCAAAGGCTCATCGAAGTGCAGGCCGGCGGTGGGTGCGGCCACGGCCCCCACCTGCCGGGCGAACACGGTCTGGTAGCGCTCGCGGTCATCCACACCGGGCTCGCGCTGGATATACGGCGGCAACGGCAGGCGCCCTGCATGCACCAGCCAGGATTCCAGCGGCTCGGGAATCTCGAAGCGCAGCACATAGAACTCGCCATCGCGCCCGAGCACCTCGGCCTCGCCGCCGGCATCGAGCTGGATGCGGCTGCCCGGCTTGGGCGACTTGCTGGCACCGATCTGGGCGCGGGCCTGCTGCTTGCCAAGCAGCCGCTCGATCAGGATCTCGACCCGGCCTCCGGTGGCCTTCTGCCCGAACAGGCGCGCCGGGATCACCCGGGTGTCGTTGAACACCAGCAGATCGCCGGGCTGCAACAGCTGCGGCAGATCCCGCACATGGCGGTCGTCGAAGGCGCCGGGCACCGGCGGCACCAGCAACAGACGGCTGGCCGAACGCTCGGCCAGGGGAGCCTGGGCGATCAGCGCCTCGGGCAGGTCATAGTGGAAATCGGACTTCTTCAAGGCCGGAACATCGTACGGGGAGCCGGCTATTGTAGTCCTGCCAACGGGCGATGCCCGGTCGGCGCGATCAGCGCTCGAACTTGGTGGACAGTATGATGGCGCTGTTGGTGCGTTCCACCCCGTCGATGGCGCCGATGGCGTCGGTCACCACATCCATCTCGCCTACCCCGCCGACCACCACCATCGCGATCAGGTCGTGGTTGCCGCTGACCGAATGCAGGGTGCGGACTTCCGGCAGTTCGCGCAGCGCCTTGACCACTACCGGCATCTTCCGTGGCGACACGGTAATCAGCACGTGGGCGCGAACCTGGCCCTGCTCGTAATCCTCATGGGTGCGTACGGTATAGCCGGCGATCACCCCCTGCTGCTCGAGCCGGTCGATACGGCTTTGCACGGTAGTGCGTGAAAGGCCCAGCCGGCGGGCGATCTGAGCGGTGGAGGCGCGCGCATCCTCGCGCAGCACGGACAACAGCCGCTCATCGGCCGGGGATATATTCACATTGCCTACCAGTTTCGTCGATTCGACGAAATTACCCGAAAAACCGTCGAGATCACAGCTGCCATATGTCCAGAATCTCCAGATAATGGGTATATACAAAACTTTGTGGAGATGAGCATGACCGTACTCGGCCCCCTTGCGCCGCTTCGCGCGCACGCCGGCACCCGCCTGACCTCGGGCCTGGACGATGCCAGCATCGAACGCCTGGCCGCTGCCCATCCCGACCTGACCGGCGCCATCCATGCCGCCGCCACCGAATACGCCCGGATCAAGAAGGACGCCGCCGATCTGCTGGATCTGGACGAAAAGGATCAGATCGCGGCGATGCAGGCCGGTTTCGTCAACTTCTATGCCGATGACGCGGTAGTGCCGTATATCGCGCTGGCCGCCTGCGGCCCGTGGGTGGTCTCGCTCAAGGGGGCGGTGCTGTACGACGCCGGCGGCTACGGCATGCTCGGTTTCGGCCATACCCCGGCCGACATCATGGCGGCCGCAGCCAAGCCGCAGGTGATGGCCAACATCATGACCCCGAGCCTGTCCCAGCGCCGTTTCGTGCAGGCCATGCGCAAGGAGATCGGCCACAGCCGCGGCGGCTGTCCGTTCTCGCACTTCATGTGCCTCAATTCCGGCTCCGAAGCGGTAGGCCTGGCCGCCCGTATCGCCGATATCAACGCCAAGCTGCAAACCGATCCGGGTGCCCGCCACGCCGGCGCGACCATCAAGCGCGTGGTGATCAAGGGCAGCTTCCATGGCCGCACCGACCGTCCGGCGCTGTATTCGGACTCCAGCCGTAAGGCCTATGACCAGCACCTGGCCAGCTACCGTGGCGAGACCAGTGTCATCACCATCGCCCCGTATGACGAGGCGGCACTGCGCAAGGTCTTCGCCGATGCCCAGGCCAACCAGTGGTTCATCGAGGCGGTGTTCCTGGAGCCGGTGATGGGCGAAGGCGACCCGGGCCGCGCGGTACCGGCCAGTTTCTACAAGCTAGCCCGCGAACTCACCCGCGAACACGGCAGCCTGCTGCTGATCGACTCCATCCAGGCCGCATTGCGCGCCCACGGCACCCTGTCGTTCGTCGACTATCCGGGTTACGAGACCTTGGACCCGCCGGACCTGGAAACCTATTCCAAGGCCCTGAACGGCGCGCAGTTCCCGTTGTCGGTGCTGGCCGTGACCGAGCATGCCGCCGGACTGTACCGCAAGGTGTGTACGGCAACACCATGACCACCAACCCGCGGGCGCTGGACGTGGCCTGTGCCACCCTGGCCCGCATGTCGCCGGAAGTGCGGCAGAACATCCGTGTGCGCGGCGAGCAGGCAGTGCAGAAGCTGGAAGCACTCAAGGCCAGGCTCGGCGGCCTGATCACCAAGGTCCAGGGCACCGGGCTGCTGTTCTCCTGCGAGCTGGCTCCGCAGTTCAAGTGCTACGGCGCCAATTCCACCGAGGAATGGCTGCGCATGCACGGCGTCAACGTGATCCACGGCGGCGAGAACTCGCTGCGCTTCACCCCGCACTTCGACATGGACGAGGCCGAGCTGGACCTGCTGGTCGACATGGTCGGCCGCGCCCTGCTCGAAGGCCCGCGCCGCGCGCAGGCCGACGCCGCCTGATCCACCCCCTCGCGTGAAACAGGAACGGCGGCCAGTGGCCGCCGTTCTCCGTTCTGTCTGGACCATGCGGCCAGGCAGCCTTGAGTGCAATGCACTGCTAAGCCTGCGGTCCGATGTGCTTCTCATACCAGTCCCGATAAGGCGTGTCCTTGACCAGGTGACGGTTGAAGTCCTGGGCACCATCTTCCCACCAGACAGGCCCCCGCTCCCCCAGCGCGATTTTTGCAGCGTTGACCGAGCTACGTGCTGCCGAAAGCGCAGCAGGATCGCCCGCCACCAATGCGGCTTTCACTTGCCGGCGTGCGGCCATCAGCGTGCCGACGAGCACCTCGTGTTCCTGTGGCGAAAGACGGGGATTCGCGACCCGCCAGAGACGGCCGCGAACCACCATGTATCGACCGTCGGGTGTCCGTGGATGCTCCACCCCGCCTGGGCCCCTCAATAACCGATGACGCGATACGGCACCACCGGAACCAACTGCACTTCCTTGCAGCCGTCATAGCGGCTGCAGCTGCCGAAATAGCCCGGGCCCCAGTAACGCTGGCGGGCGTCGCGGTTGTACGGGCTGTTGTAGAAATCCGGCCGATAGAGATGGCCCGAGCCGTAGTAGCGGAACGGCGTGACCGGCTCGGACGCCGGCGCGCGGGACGCCTGCGCCACCGACGGAGAATCGTCGTCGGCGACATAGCCGAATTCGTTGTCGTAACGGACCAGCCGGTAATAGACGGTTTCCCCGTCCTGCTGGCGGCTGCGCAGACGCTCCAGGCTGCCATCGCCGGCATCGGCATACGCCTGCCCGCCTTCGAACACCACCTCGCTGGGATTGACGATCTCCTCTTCCAGCGGCGGTGCCGCGTCCACGCCCCAGGCCAGTGCCCCCAGCAGCAATGCCGCCCCGGCCGTGATCCACCCCTTGTCTGCACGCATATCGATCCTCCGTGATACTTGCCCGGTGCGTCGGCACCGGGCCGATGATGACGCGGTCGCCCCTGCAAAGGGCAACCGTCAATGGCGCGTCCTAGCAGCGGCCGCGGCGTTCGAACCAGTGCCGCCAGGCTGCCTCCGCCGGCTCTCCGGCACGACGCAGGGGCAGAGTATAGACACAGGCCAGGGGGTCCGTCCGGGCCATGCGTGGCAGATATCCGCGGCAACGCTGGCGGCGTGCAAGCAGCCTATCTGCGCTGCCACGGGAGGGGCGGATCACTCCCAGCAGCGATCGCTCCGGCCCTTGGGCGACACCGCGCGCGGACAATCGCGCGGCGCGATGCGACCTTCGGTGATTTCACCCAGACGCTTGGCGCCGCCTGTGTCCCGCAGGATCTCGAACGCGTCGTACAGACGTCCGGTGACCGTGTAGGCACGGTAGTGCAGACGCGCGCCGTCCACCCGCAACACCTGGAACAGCTGGGTGTCCTCTGCCGTGGGTTTCATCGTTCCACGTGCCTGCGGCGACAGCCGGTACTGCTTGGGCCCTGCCACCGAGGAGATGTACTGCGGCAAAGCGCCACTGTCGTCGCCACGCCGGCCATAGGTGTGGTCATGTCCCTGCAGCACCAGATCGACCTTGTGCCGCTGCAGGACCGGGCGGATCTGCGTGGCCAGCACCGAGGTGTCCCGCTCCGCCCGCAACGGATACAGCGGCTGGTGCACCACCACGATGTTCCATGGCTGCGTGCTGCTGCCCAGTACTTCTTCCAGCCAATCGGCCTGCATCTTGGCCGTCCCCAGATCCAGCGCCGAGGTGCCGTCGAGTATCGCCACGCGGATGCCCTGGTAATCGAACCAGTAGGTGGTGCTGGCTGCACCGGGCGCACCGTTGCCCGGCAAGGCAAAGCTCAGCGGCCAATGTCTGCCGAGTACGCGACGCTCCTGCGGGGTGTCCTCGAACTCCTCGAAATATTCGTGGTTGCCCGCCGCGGGCGCCACCGCCATGCCCGGCAACAGCCAGCCACCGGCGGCGAACCACTCGCCCCACTCGTTGTCGTCCTCGCCATCCCCCCCACTGACCAGATCGCCGGCGAACAAGGCAAGGCGTGCATCGGGAGCGATCTGCCAGCCCTGCCGGATCACCCGGCTGACATGGCTGAGGTTCTTGTTCTGGGTATCGCCGAAGTACAGCAGCGTCAGCGGCTGACCCGCCGCGCCAGCGGTACGGAAGTGATGCCAGGCGCTCCACGTGTCCTGTCCCTGCACCCGGTAGGCGTAGAGCGTGTCCGGCAACAGCCCCTGGACGTCGACCCGGTGGTGTTGCGACACGCCATTCTCGCTTTGCAACAGGCCGCTGCGGGCCTCAAGCGCACGCACCTGCCCCAGGTCCGGTGAATCCCCGGCAAGCGCGAGCTCCAGCTGAGGCACGGCCGACAGCGGCGAGGTCCGCCACGCCACCGCGAAACCCTGCGCGGCATCCTGCGCCGGCGAGGCGACGATGCGATCGGGGAAACCCGTG
>NZ_BAZI01000039.1 GCF_001310775.1 Stenotrophomonas pictorum JCM 9942 | reverse complement strand
CCAAGCCTCGCAGGAAATAGGATCCGATCAACCAATCCAAATCATGGAGGCTAATTCTTGACAACTGCGAGCGCGACAAATATGACGCAAGGGCGGATGGGACCACCCGTCGTCAGTCTCGCTCTGTGAGAGGTGGCGCATCGAGATCACGTTTGTGGAGGTCTTCTACCGGCCGGAAGCAATACCCCGAGGTAGGTCCGTGGTGGCGACTTCTGGTTTCAATGCGCCCGAAGCCCACCGGAGCCTCAAAGATGCGCGCTCAGGGTTGCAGCGGTCGCTGGCGACAGTCGTCATCGGCCGGAGCCTGTCCCCCGCCTACCAACCTTGCTGGCAAGGCCGGTGTTTTTTGATTGCAAGATTCAGACCTATCCCGCCTGACAATCACATTCCCTGGAGTCACCGCCAACATGAATGAAGCCGAGCTGGAACAAGTGCGTACGGCGATGTTTACCGACCCCGGCGTGAAAGCGGTGGATGACCTGCGCCTAGTCCCCGCCAAAGAGCGCGGTCGTGCGATCGCGGCCACCATCACCGTCGCTGCGCCCTCGGTCGACCTGGACCTGGTGCATGCGGTGATCGCCCGCGTGCTGGCCGATCAATTTGACATCGATCAGGTCATGCTGTGCTTCAACGACCCGGGTCCGGTGCCACCACAGCCCACCGCGGCGCCCTTGAAGAAAATGTGATCGCCCGTGGCTCTATGCGTCTGCGTTGGCGGGCGCATAGAGCTGATAACCCGGCAACGCGCACGCGCCGGCATACACAAAGGCCACGCTTTGCCGCGCCCGGGTGAAGGCCACGTAGTACTTTGGTGGGGCGGTGATACGCGCTGCATCTGCCGTGCGCAGGTACTGTGTCAGCGGGCCGTTCGGAAAGATGAGGACCCGGCTGTAGGTGCGGCCCTTGCACTGCCCAAAGTTCACGGCCGGTAGTCCGTCGCACGCTTGCCGCCGGTCATGCCGGAGCACGGTGGGCGCAAACTCCTGCATGTACGCTTCAACATCCGCTGGAGCGACGAGGTAGATGCCATCGTGCCCGGTGACCTCGCCATTGCCTGATTGGGTTCGCGGCATCTGCGGATAGAGCGTGTCCGCCATATCGCACAGGGCCTGGACGCAGCGAAGGCTGATGAGGCGGTGATCCAGCTGGCATAAGCCGTCCGCCTCCCAAATCTGAAACAGCGCTGCCAGATTGGGTCCACGATACTGGCTGTGCCTTTGAGCATAGTTGGTGGCATACGTCGCCTGCCGCGTATCACCCACCAACGTGATGGCAATGCCGCTCTTCAACAGCCGCTCGACCAGATCCAGATCAAAGCCGGCGAGGTCCTGAACTTCGTCGATGTAGAGCTCGTCGTACATGGCCGCCAGGCGTGCCATGACCTGACCTTGGGTGAGCTCATCGCAGCGCACAGCGAAATCGGCCGCCCGGTCCGAATACATCCGGTTGCCTGCCAAGTAGTGGCGCGCCACCTGGGTGCGTGGGGCCCTGTTATTGGTGACACCTTCTACGAACAGGATGGTCTCGATGCGAGGCTCAGGGCAAAGCGCTGCCTGGTACGGGCGGATGCACTGGCACAGCAGGAAGCCATACCAGCTGTGCAAAGTGACATGCACGGGGACCGCACCGGCGTGGACCTCAAACGAGCGCCGGATCTCTTCTAGATTCTCCAGCGTGTAGGTGACAATCGCGATGCGACGCCCAGGCCGCTCCAGGGCCTGCCGGACCAGCAAGGTGGTCTTGCCCGAGCCGGCCGCCGAAAGCAGGACCCGGTTAGGTGATGGCGCGCTGGACATAGTCCGGGAACCTGATCGAGTGCGGGCTGTTGAAGATCGCCAGGGCCGTATCGGTCTTATGGCCCTTCATGTACTTGAGCAGCGCCACCTCATCGGCAAACGTCTTGCCCAGCACGGTATTGAGTTCGGCCAGCGAGTTGGCTTTGATCAGCTGCTCTTCCAGCGATGGGGCGCTTTCGTCGGAATCGTAATAGATCGCGTTGATGTGTTCGGCATAGCGCTCCTGCACAACGGCGATATCGCCATCATTGTCGGTGATCACCTTGGCCTGGATTTTCAGCCGATCTGCAATCTGCAAGAAGCGCTTGAATGCCAGCGACTTGACCGAAATGATGTCTACGCCGCGAGCCATCGGCGCCACGCCATGGTGGTCGCTGTAGGCGCGCTGCACGATCAGCTCGTCGGAAGGGCCTTCCACCAGGATCGCCTGCTTGGCCAGGATCAATCGCAGCGTGTCGTGGCCCGGCAGCTTCATGAAATAGTCATGGGTATCGCTCGGCAGCTGGTCCAGCTTCATCTGGCCCTGCGCGCTGAACAGGATCACGTTGTCCACGCCCAGCTTATTCAACACGAAGCTGCTGTGGGTGGCGATGATCACCTGCTGGGCGGTGGAGAGGGCCGCAATCTTGTCGATCAGCTGGGTCATGCTGGAATAGGACAGATGGTTCTCCGGCTCCTCGATCAGCAGCACGTGGGCAGCGCCGGCCGCGTGCATCGCCAGCTTCATCTTCACCGCGCTTTGCTCACCCTTGCCGGCCTGGGTGAACGGGAGCTCATCCAGGTAAGGTGACAAGCTGGTTTCCCATGTTGAGCGCGGCGATGTGTCCACACCCACCGTCAGCGCCCGGTGGCTGATGTCCCGGTGTGCTCGGTCAGGTACGCATTGATGGCCGCCACGTCCGCCTCTTCGGAAAAACTCTGCCGCATGCGGCGGAAGCTCAACGACAGCGAGACGCGCTGCGCAGGCGTCAGTGCCTGATCGATGATGCCGGCGATATAGCGATCGGCACCGGACAAGGTCTTGATGCCGTGAGTGTCGATGATGGTCGAATCGAACGGAATGCTGCGAGCGGTGACGCCATTGTTGGCGAAGGAATACCAGCGCACCGTGTAGTACTCCACCGGCAGGCTGACCGCACCCTGGTGCTGCTGCAGGTAGGCGTTGAACTCCTCGCGGTAGTCGTCGTTGAGCTCGACCAGCAGCCGGATGCCGGCGGTATCCAAGCGCAGGGAGTTGTTGGTGCCGCGCAACGACGCCAGCGCGACATCTGCGCCCAGATAGGCTTCGATGGAGATCCGTGGCGGCGAAGCCGGCGTGCCTGCAGCAAGGGTCGCCAGATATTCCTGCACCGCGGGCTGGTGGAACAGGTAGGGCGTGAGCTCGTAGGCGAGATTGCGCCCATGCAGTTGCCCGGTGACCACCACGTGGATGGCCTCCAGCAGGGTGGACTTACCGACCTCGTTGTCGCCCACCACCAGGTTCATGTGGGCGTTGAGGGGCAGGTCCAGATGGCGAAACGACTTGAAATTGTCGATGACGATACGTTCGATCGGCATGCACAGTCCTTTGATGGCCAACGAGTTCGGTGGCGGCGCCTGCTTGCACCCCGGCTGGCCTCCTTTCCGCTCTGGGCCATACTACCCAGGGATCGCCAGCCTTGGGCGGTTTCGTACTGTTTTGACGACTTGAAATGGCCGAAACGCTGGTTACGCGGGATAATTCAATATTATCCGCCTTTAGATACGACCCGTACTCGGCGAGTAGTGTAACTTGATTGGTATGTAATTACGTGGTATGTAATACATTACGAAATAGTCGGAGAGTGCGATGGCACGCGGCGGCTTGTACAAGAGCGACATCCAGAAGGCCCGCGATGCGCTGCGGGCACAGGGCAAACACCCGTCGGTGGACGCGGTGCGGGTGGCGCTGGGCAACACCGGCTCCAAGACAACCATTCACCGCTACCTGAAGGAGCTGGAAGAAGATGAAGGGCAAGGCCTTGGCGCCAAGGTCGCGGTCAGCGACGCGCTACAGGACCTGGTCGGTCGGCTTGCCGGTCGCCTACACGAGGAGGCCGAGGCTGTAATCGCCGAGGCCCGGCAGCGCTTCGAAGCGCACTTGCAGGAGCGTAGCGAGGCGCTGGAACGCACCCAGCAGGAGGCGTCCACGCTGAGCGCGCAGCTTCAGCGCATTGAAACTGCCTTACGCGAAGAAAAGACGACCCACGCCGCAGCCCAGCAGGCCTTGGCCGAACGGGTCACCGAGGTCGCGCAGCTCGGCGAACGGATCGCGGGACTGACCGCGCGGCTGGCGGAGCACGAGGCGCATGCCCAGTCGCTGGAGCAGAAGCACCAGCATGCTCGCGAGGCGTTGGAGCACTACCGCACCTCGGTCAAGGACCAACGCGAACAGGAACAGCGCCGCCACGAGCACCAGGTGCAGGAACTGCAGGTCGCGCTGCGCCAGGCCAACGAGGCGCTGACCGCCAAGAACCACGAACTGGTTCAGCTCAACCGCGACAACGGGCAGTGGCTGGAACGCCACAGCCGCCTAGAGAGGGAACTGGCGCAGGTGCGGCAAGCTGCGGACGACCAGCGGAAGGAGCTGGACGCGCTGCGGCTTACGGCTGCGGAGTACCAGGCCTTGCTGGCACGCTGGACCCAGGACGCCCAAGCGTTGGAGAGCGCACGGGTCAAGCTGGCCAATGCTCACGCCGACTTGGCCAAGGAGCGAGAACGGCGTGAACAAGCCGAGGCCGAAGCGTTGCGTGCCGGTGTGCGCCAGGACACCTTGGAGCAGTTGCTGGCGCAGTTGCGGCCCGATCGCGCCGACAGTTCAGGTACCAACAAAAATCCGGCAACCAAATGATTTCACGGAAGAAAAAAAAATTCTGGGGGGCATTTTTGCACGTATCTCGGCTTAACCCCACATCCGCCATCCTTATGGGGTTTCCATGGGGGGTGCGCGTGACTTTGTCCGTCGACTCAACACCGACCTTCGCTCGACGCCTCCAACAAGCCCGCCTGCACACGGGTTTGTCGCAGAAGGAGTTGGGCATCCGGGCCGGTCTGGATCCTTACGTGGCCAGCCCCCGAGTCAACCAGTACGAACGTGGCAAGCACGAGCCCAAGCTGGAGACTGCTGAGCGGTTGGCCCAAGCGTTGGGGATCCCCGCCGCCTTCCTTTACACCGACGATGATCTGCTGGCCAAGTTGCTCCTGCGCTGGGGCTCGCTAAGCAAGCAGCAGAAGCGGGAGTTGGTGAAGCTGATCGAGGCCACACCCGAGAAGTAAACCGAACAAGCGCTAGCCCTATGGGCAACCCTTCGCCTCAACCCGCCCATTGGGCGCTCCTGGAGGGAGCTGCAGTGGCCGTGACTAGTGCGACTGACAAGTGGCGGCATCTCAGGCCTACTTGAGATTTTGTTCACGACCGATACACACGCGCCTTGTCTAAAGTGATTTACAATGTCGCCCGTGTCAGCCTCCTCACTTCTACTGCGACTGCTCCTGATCGTCATGCTCGTGCTTAACGGCGCGTGGTCGGCATTTGCGTCGATCAGTATGAACCCGGCCATGGAAGCGCAGGCCAGCGAAGTGGCTGCCGCGGTGCAAGGCGACGAAGACTGCGTCGCCCATCACAGTGCTGAGAATCATCCCGATGCCACCTCGATTGAAAGGGCTGGCACTGGGCATGGCGACCATGCCGGTCCCGACTGTTGCAAGTCTTCTGCGTGCCGGTGCGCCTGCGTACACGCGTGCGCGAGCGCACTTCCGGCGCGCCTGCATGTTTCGGTGCAACTGGCCTTGGGCCTGGATGTCATGCCGCTGCCCCTAGGGCATGCGGCACCTGCCTTGCCTCATCTGATCCGACCACCGATCGGCTAAGCGTCCCTAAGCGCCGCAATGGCGCCGTTGGTGTGGCTTGCATGCCTATTTATAGGCCAGCCGCCCGCTCTGTACCACCGCCCGCCGGTGGCAACACGACGCTTGGAGCATTTTCATGTCGCATGATGATTTTCGTGGTCCACACGGTGGACCGCCGCTGCTACCTTCGCGGCGGCGATTTGTCCAGGGCTTGGCCTTGGGAGGCGCAGTCGCAGGATTAGGTTTCTGGCCCAAAGCCAGTTGGGCGCTCAAGGGCCCGGGACAACCCAACGTACTATCGGGCACCGAGTTTGACCTAACCATCGGCGAGACGCCGATGAACTTCACCGGCAAGACCCGCACCGCGATCACCGTCAATGGGTCCGTTCCGGCGCCGTTGCTGCGTTGGCGGGAAGGCACCACGGTCAACCTGCGTGTCTCCAATGCATTGCCCGCTAACTCCCTCCATGGCGCGGACACCTCCATCCATTGGCACGGCATCATTTTGCCGGCCAACATGGACGGCGTGCCGGGCCTGAGCTTTGACGGTATCGGACGTGGTGAGACCTACCACTACCGGTTCACCCTGCATCAGGGCGGCACCTACTGGTACCACAGCCACTCGGGGTTCCAGGAACAAGCCGGGCTCTATGGCCCGATCATCATCGACCCATTGGAGCCGGAGCCCTTCAGCTTCGATCGCGACTACGTCGTGATGCTGAGCGATTGGACAGACCTGGACCCGACGGCCCTGTTCGATCGTTTGAAGAAGATGCCGGGCCATGACAATTACTACAAGCGCACGGTCGGCGATTTTGCGCGCGATGTGAAGCGCAACGGCCTGTCGGCCACGTTGGAAGATCGCAAGATGTGGGGCGTGATGCGGATGACGCCCACGGATCTGTCCGACGTCAACGCCAACACCTACACCTACCTGATGAACGGCACGACCTCGCTGGGCAACTGGACCGGTTTGTTCCGCAGTGGCGAGAAGGTGCGCCTGCGTTTCATCAATGGCTCTGCCATGACGTACTTCGATGTGCGTATTCCGGGGCTAAAGATGACCGTGGTGGCAGCAGATGGCTTGTATGTCCATCCGGTTTCCGTCGACGAGTTCCGCATCGCGGTAGCAGAAACCTTCGATGTGATCGTGGAGCCCTCCGGGCAGGACGCATTCACCATCTTTGCCCAAGACTCCGGTCGCACCGGCTACGTCAGCGGCACGCTCGCCGTGCGCGAAGGATTACGCGCGCCCGTTCCGTCTGTGGATCCCCGGCCGCTGCTGACGATGGCAGACATGGGCATGGATCATGGATCGATGGATATGTCTGGCGGCAGCAAGGGCATGGAAGGCGGCTGTGGTGCGGCCATGGGCATGCCTGGCATGACCCCACCTGCCAGCGGTAACGCGACCTCGGCCCATGCAGGCCATGCGATGCCCGCCGCCGGCGATGGTGCCATGGCAGGCATGCAGCACGGGGGCATGCAATCACACCCTGCCAGCGAGACCAACAATCCCCTGTTGGACAACCAGGCCATGAGCGTGAGTTCGCGCTTGGATGATCCGGGTAATGGCCTGCGCGATAACGGCCGTCATGTACTGACGTATTCCATGCTCAAGAGCACCTTTGAAGACCCTGACGGACGCGACCCCGGTCGCGAGATCGAGCTGCATCTGACCGGACATATGGAGAAATTCTCCTGGGGCTTCAACGGTCAGAAGTTCTCCGATGTCAAGCCGCTGCGGCTGAACTACGGCGAGCGTATGCGCATCGTATTGGTTAACGACACGATGATGACCCATCCCATCCATTTGCACGGCATGTGGAGTGACGTGGAGGACGACAACGGCAACTTCATGGTGCGCAAGCACACGGTGGATATGCCGCCGGGTAGCCGACGCACGTATCGCGTGCGTGCCGATGCGTTGGGCAGCTGGGCGTTCCATTGCCACCTGCTTTATCACATGGAAGCCGGAATGATGCGCACGGTGAGGGTCGACGAATGAACATCAATAGACGCGATACCACCCTGACTGCGCTGACGCTGGCTATCTCGCTGGCCCTGGCCAATGCGGCCAGCGCCCAATCCATGCAGCACGGCTCCATGCCGATGGAGCAGGGCGCGCAGACCCAGACTCAGGATCACTCTGCACAACAGGCGCCGACATCAAAACCTGCGCCAGCCCAAAAGCCTGCAACACCGGCCAAGCCGAGCGAAGCGACGATCGATCATGCGACGATGGGCCACGCCGCGCCGCAGGCTAAAGCAGCCGAGCCTGCCATGCAGGGCATGGACCATTCGCAAATGGGGCACGTCTCGCCCGCGAGCACACCTGCGGCGCCCACAGCACAGGCGCAGTCGATGCAGGGCATGGATCACAGTCAGATGGCACAGCCCGCTGCAGCCGACACCTCTAGTACGGCCACGCCTGCGATGCAGGGGATGGACCATTCCAAGATGGGGCACGGCGCGCCTCCGAGCACGCCCGCAACGCCCAAAGCGCAGACACAGTCGATGCAGGGCATGGACCACAGTCAGATGGGACACGGGCCTGCAGTGCCAACGCAGCCGCGCACCCCGATACCCGCGGTGACGGACGCGGATCGCAAGGCGGCCATCGCGCCGGAACACGCGCATCCGGTGCATGACAACTCGATCAAGAGCTACGTGCTGCTCAATCGCCTGGAAGCCTGGGATGCCGATCCGGGCACCGGGCTGGGCTGGGAGGGCCAGGCTTGGATCGGTACGGACCTCAATCGCGTCTGGCTCCGCAGTGAAGGCGAACGCACGGATGGTCAGACCGAGTCGGCTGATCTGGAAGTGCTCTACGGCCGCAGTATCTCCACGTGGTGGGATGTGGTGGCCGGTGTGCGTCATGACTTCAAGCCTGGGGCATCTCAAAACTTCGCCGCTATCGGTGTACAGGGCTTGGCGCCGATGAAGTTCGAAGTGTCCGCCACAGCCTATCTCGGCGAAGGGGGCCAGACTGCCGCCAATGTCGAGGCCGAGTACGAATTGCTGCTAACCAACCGGCTGATCTTGCAGCCGCTGGTGGAAGTCACCGCCTATGGCAAGAACGATCCATTGCGCGGGATAGGTTCGGGTCTGAGTACCGCTGAGGCGGGGCTACGACTTCGTTATGAGTTCACCCGAAAGTTCGCTCCCTACATCGGCGTGGTGTACGAGCGCGCGTTTGGCAATACCGCAGACATGCGACGCGAGCATGGCGAGTCCTTTGAAGACACGCGCTTGGTCATCGGCTTCGTACCTGGTTCTAAGGGGAACTGACAATGAAATCCAACAAAAGGATGTGGGTATGGCTCGGTGCCGGCGTGGGATTGGTTGCGGTCGCGGCAACTGCCACGGTCTCTCTGGGCGTGTACAACGTGGCCGCCGACGATCCGCATAGTCGCCCGGTGTATGCGCTACTTGAAACGGCGCGCGAGCGTTCCATTGAGGTGCGCGCCGCCAAGCTTCAGGTGCCCACGAACCTGGATGATCCTGAGCGTATCCGCCAGGGTGCGGGCAACTACAACGCCATGTGCGTGACCTGCCATCTTTCGCCAGAGGCGGCGGCCACCGAGATGAGCAAGGGCCTGTACCCCGCGCCACCGAACCTAAGCAAACAGTCGGTCGCTCCAGCTGAGGCGTTCTGGGTGATCAAGCACGGCATCAAGGCCAGCGGCATGCCCGCGTGGGGCGGCAGCATGGACGATGAGTTCATCTGGAACATGTCGGCCTTCCTGCAGAAGCTGCCCACGCTGGACAAGGCCGGTTACCAGGCGTTGGTGGCCAGCAGTGATGGTCATTCGCATGGCGGCGGCGAGACGCAAGGCCACCATGACGACGAAAAGGCCGAGGATCACCCTGCCCTATTCGAGCCGGGCAACAACTCCATGCCGCATGCGCACCCGCCGGGCGTGGACGACGATCACCACGGCCCGACACCCAGCGACACGGAAGTCGGGTTGGTGAGCCACGGCCATCCCGACGGCAAGGTGGAGTCGCACCCTGCACCACACACGCCCGTGGCCGATGACGGCCATGCGCACACCCATTGATCTCCTTGGAGCCCACGCAATGAACGCAACAGCAATCTCGTTCACCCTCGCACTGGCACTGGCCGTCGTGTCCCCCGCAATGGCGCAGGCGACACAGCCGCACGCACATCACCCCGCTGCCGCGGCATCTGCGGACGTCGACGTCCCAGTCACTGCAGAGGCCGCGGTCGCCGTAGCGGAGCGTTTCAACAGGGCCCTGTCTAGCGGCGATCTGGCCACGGTCGAAGCCCTGCTCGCTGCCGACGTCCTCATCCTCGAGTCCGGGGGTGCCGAGCGCAGCCGCGAGGAATATCTGGGTCATCACGCAGTCAGCGATGCGGCATTCCTCAAGGGCGCCCATCGCCAGCTGCTCCGTCAGCGTGCACGCACCGCTGGTGAGTTCGCATGGGTCGGAACCGAAAGCGAGCTGCACGCCCAGAAAGACGGTAAGCCACTGACCGTCCAGAGCACCGAGACCATGGTGCTGAAGCAGACCACCGACGGTTGGCGGATCGCCCACATCCACTGGTCTTCGCGGACCAAGCGCTAAGCGGAGAACCAGAAATGAAAACCTGCAGATTGAACCGACTGGCGTGGGCGGCTTTTGCGGTCGCCGGCCTGGGTGCCTGCACCCAAGCGGCTACACCCGCGCAATCCACCATCGCGCCCACTGCACAGGTCGTCCCGGAAACAGCCGACGCGACTCCAGCCGCCCTGCCACGCATGACCGTCCACAAGACCCCGACCTGCGGGTGCTGCGGTAGCTGGATCGACCACGTGAAGAAGGCGGGGTTCACCGTGGATGTGCATGACATGGATGACCTGGGTCCGGTCAAGGAGCGCCTGGGTGTCCCCTATGCAAAGGGCTCCTGCCACACGGCCGAGGTCGACGGATACGTCATCGAAGGCCATGTCCCGGCCGAGGACATCAAGCGCCTCCTCGAAGAAAAGCCGGACGCACGCGGCCTGGTCCTGCCCGGAATGCCGCTCGGTTCGCCGGGCATGGAGGTCCCGGAAGGACGCCAGCAGCCGTATACGGTCGAGCTGGTCCATCACGACGGAACCACCGAACCCTTCGCACAGCATTGATCCGCAAGAGCAACAGGGGGCGGTGTTGCGGGCGCGCCGATTCTCGTCCGCGATGAAGCAGGAGATCCACATGACTCACCATTCCGAAGACCACCGGTCTCAGGCCATGAACGAGTGCATCGACAACTGCACGCAATGCCACGCGATTTGCCTTGAGACCATCAACTATTGCCTGAGCAAAGGAGGTGCCCACGCAGCCCCGGAGCACATCGCCCTGCTGGCGACGTGTGCCGATATCTGCGCCACCAGCGCCGACGCCATGTTGCGTGGCGCCAGCGCTCACTCGGTGGTTTGCAGTGCCTGCGCGGAGATCTGCCGCCAGTGCGCCGAAGCATGCGACGCCATGAACGACCCGGAGATGGCGCGCTGCGCCGAAGTTTGTCGCCGTTGCGCGGAAAGCTGCAGCGCCATGGCGGCTTGACGCGTCGAGGATCCCGCCTGAGCGGCGGGATCCTCATCTCAAATATCAAAAGCCGACCAACCGTGGTTTCGGTGACAGCCCGACACCTAACGCTTGTCGGATCCAACACAGCACGGCGCCGAACGGGGCTTTGCATCACATTCGCAATGAGGATTTATCCCTATGAAATCATCAAACGTCCTTCGCTCCTTCGCGCTCGTCCTCGCGATTGCGGCTGGGCAGTTCTCCCTGCAGATCGCGCACGCCCACGCCGCGCTGCAGCAGTCCACACCGGCGGCAAATGCGGTGGTGGCTTCGCCGGGCCAGATCGATCTCGTGTTCAACGAAACATTGATTCCGCGGGCGTCGCGTCTCAAGTTGCTCATGAAGCACGGCAGTTCCACCATGCCGATCGAGAATTTCACGACCGAGATCGTCAACAACGGTAAGACCCTGCGTGCCAAGTTGCCCCAGCCGCTGACTCCGGGCGTCTATACCGTGGAATACCGCGCCGTCGGTGGTGACAACCACCCCATGCCGGGCAGCTTCAGCTTCACGGTGCGCTGAGGAGTCGCGAATGTTCGACCTGTCGGCTTATGCACTGAGATTCCTGGAATACCTTGTCATCATGGTTCTTTTCGGGGTTCCACTCTTCGGTTGGTACGGGTCGCGTCGATCGGCACTCGCCGACGCCTTGGCCGGGTGGTCACTCATGGGCGTTCTATTGGCGGGTGCCGTAGCCGGTCTCGTGCTCACCGGGCTCGATGTCGTCTTCAAGACCGCGGGCATCATGGGAATGCCGCTTGCCGAGGTTGATCGCGCATCGCTTGGCTGGTATCTGCTCGAGACGTCCGCGGGCCGGGCAGCCATGGCGAGAGGCGCGCTGCTGGTCGCCCTGATGTTCGTGCTCGGATGGCATCGTCGCCGCGGGAAGGTGGAGACCGCCTTCCCGCTGGGGGCGATGCTGGCGGGCGGCGCACTCGCTTCGCTGGCATGGAACGGCCACGCCGCCGCTGGCGAGGGCTTGGCAGGCGCGGTCCGGCTTGCTGCAGGCATCGTCCATCTTCTCGCGGCAGGCGGCTGGATCGCAGCGGTCCTGATGTTCCTTGCCATGCTGCTGCGCGGCAAAGAGACGAACGGCAGCGGGCGTCTGCGATCAACGCATGACTTTCTGCATGGTTTTTCGACGCTGGGAACGATCTTCGTTGGTGCGCTCATCGTGTCCGGCATCGCGCACTACGGGGATCTCACCGCGTGGTCGTTTTCGGCCCTGTTCCAGAGCACCTACGGGAAGTTGCTGCTGTTCAAACTGGCCCTGTTCGCTGGAATGCTGGGTTTGGGAGCGCTGCACCGATGGACGCTGGTGCCGCGCTTGGAACGAGCGCTGACCAGCGGAGATCCCGCGCAGGAGGTGCGGGCTTTGCGGCAGAGTGTTACGGCTGAGGCCGCGCTGGCCATCTTGATCCTGATTGTTGTTTCAGTGCTCGGGACGCTCAGCCCCGAATAGCTGTGTAACCCGCAATGGCACACTGCCTTGGCAGTCCATCCCCACTAAAGCGAGCATCGGCATGAACTCACCGTCGTCCCATGACCATCACCATTCTGCAGGCGCAGCCCCTGTCGAGGCTGCGGATGGACGGGTCACCGATCCGGTCTGTGGCATGCAGGTCGATCCCGCCACGACGCAGCATCATGCGACCCACGCCGACACACCTTTCCACTTCTGCTCGGAGCGATGCCGCGCGAAGTTCGTGGCCGATCCGGAGCGCTATCTGACGCCCCAGGACGAACCCGAGGTGGCACAGCCCGGCGCCATCTACACCTGCCCGATGCACCCGGAAGTCCGGCAACAAGGTCCAGGCAACTGTCCCTTCTGCGGCATGGCGCTGGAGCCGGAAATGCCGAGCCTGGAGGACGATGACAATCCGGAACTTCGCGACTTCTCGCGCCGGTTCTGGTGGACGCTTCCGCTGACTGTGGTGACGCTCGTGCTGGCCATGTTCGGCCAGTACCTCCCGCGTGTCGTGCTGGGCGACGTGCAGATCCTGCCGTTGTCGATCGACGTGCAGACCTGGGTCGAGCTGGTCTTGACCACACCAGTCGTGCTGTGGGCCGGCTGGCCGTTCTTCGAGCGCTGCGTGCAGTCGATCCGCAACCGCAGCCCGAACATGTTCACCCTCATCGGGATTGGCGTTGCGGCCGCCTTTGGCTACAGCCTGGTCGCCACGCTGGCACCCGGCTTGTTCCCACCGTCGTTTACCGAACATGGGCGCGTCGGGGTGTACTACGAGGCGGCGGCGGTGATCGTTTCGCTGACCCTGCTCGGCCAGATGCTGGAACTGCGGGCGCGCTCGAAAACGTCCGCGGCGATCAAGGGCCTGCTTGGCCTGGCGCCGAAGGAAGCCCGGCGGGTCAACGCCGACGGCACCGAGGAAGACATCCCGCTGACCCACGTCCACGCCGGCGACCACCTGCGCGTGCGTCCCGGCGAGAAGGTGCCGGTGGATGGCGAAGTGGTGGAAGGCCGCTCCAGCGTCGACGAGTCGATGCTCACGGGTGAACCGATTCCGGTCGAGAAGACCGCAGGCGACCAGGTCATCGGCGCGACCCAGAACGGCACCGGCGCGCTGGTGATCCGCGCCGCCAAGGTGGGCTCCGACACCGTGCTGTCGCAGATCGTGCAGCTGGTCGCGCAGGCGCAGCGCTCCCGCGCGCCGATGCAGCGGATGGCCGATATCGCGGCCTACTGGTTCGTGCTCGCGGTGCTGGCGATCGCGGTGGCCACCTTCTTTATCTGGGGCTCCTTCGGTCCGGAGCCGGCCTGGACCTTTGCGGTGCTCAACGCGGTCTCGGTACTGATCATCGCCTGCCCCTGCGCGCTGGGCCTGGCGACGCCGATGTCGATCATGGTCGCCACGGGCAAGGCGGCGCAGGTGGGCGTGCTGTTCCGCGACGCCGAGGCCATCGAGCACATGCGCCGCATCGACACCCTGATCGTCGACAAGACCGGCACCCTCACCGAGGGGCGCCCCGCCTTCAAGGAAGTCGTGGCCTTCGGGGGCTTCGACGCCGACCGGGTCTTGCACCTGGCCGCCAGCCTGGACCAGGGCAGCGAGCACCCGCTGGCCGACGCCATCGTCGCCGAGGCTCGACGCCGGAACTTCGAGTTCGACCGCGTGGAGGACTTCGACTCGGTGACCGGCATGGGTGTGCGCGGGTCCGTGGCCGGCCATGCGCTTGCGCTGGGCAATACCGCGCTCATGGACGACCTGGGCGCCAATCCCGCTGCGCACGTCGACGTGGCCGAGCGGATGCGCCGCGAGGGCGCGAGCGCCATGTTCCTGGCCGTGGACGGGCGCC
>NZ_BAZI01000038.1 GCF_001310775.1 Stenotrophomonas pictorum JCM 9942 | reverse complement strand
CAACGCGCCGCTCGAGAACTGGGCGTGGACCCGCGCGCGCTGGTCGCCCAGGCCGCGCTGGAAACCGGCTGGGGCAAGCGCCACATCGCACGCGACAACGGCAGCAGCAGCCACAACCTGTTCGGCATCAAGGCCACCGGCTGGAGCGGCGAGCGTGCCACCACCGGTACCCACGAGTATGTCAACGGCCAACGCCGCACCGAAGTGGCCAGTTTCCGCGCCTACGGCTCGATGGCCGAGAGCTTTGGCGACTACGTGCGCCTGCTGAAGAGCAACCCGCGCTACCAGGCCGCACTGGGCGCCGGCAGCGATGTGCACGGTTTTGCACAGGGCTTGCAACGGGTGGGTACGCCACCGATCCGGCCTACGCCGCAAAGATCACCGCCATCGCCAACGGCCCGACCATCGAACGTGCCGTCGCCGCCATCGGCGATGCCGGCGCCCGCATGGGCCGGACCTTTGCCAGCAACGCCGGGTTGTCCGGCATCACCCGTCGTTGAGATAGACGTCCATGTCCAATGTTCTTTCCACCGGTACCAGTGCGCTTATCGCCTTCCAGCGGGCGCTGGCTACCGTCAGCCACAACGTGGCCAATATCAAGACCGACGGCTACAGCCGGCAGAAGGTGGATTTCGCCACGCGCGATCCCTCCAACGTCGGCTATGGCGACGTGGGCAACGGCACGAAAATCACCGATATCCGCCGCGTCGCCGACCAGCTGGCGATCTCGCGGCTGCTCGACAGCAGCGGTGAACTGGCGCGGCTGAAGCAGCTCTCGTCTATGGCCGACCGGGTGGACGCACTGTTCTCCGATTCGGCCACCAACGTCGCCGGGGTGTGGTCGAACTTCTTCGATTCGGTCAGCGGACTGTCGGCCAACGCCTCGGGCACCACCGACCGCCGCAGCCTGCTCGAAAGCGCCTCCACCCTGGTGACGCGCTTCAAGCAGCTCAGCGCCAATCTGGACACGCTGGGCAACGAGGTCAACAACGGCCTGATCGCCGGCGCCGAGGAAGTCAACCGGCTGGCGGCGGAGATCGCGCAGATCAACGGCACCATCGGCGGCAACGCCGCGGCGGCCGCACCGGACCTGCTCGATCGCCGTGACCAGCTGATCTCGCAGCTGATCGGCTACACCGGCGGCACCGCGGTGATCCAGGACGGCGGCATCATGAACGTGTTCTCCGCCGGCGGTCATGCGCTGGTGGTGGGCACCACCGCCTCGAAGGTCACCACGGTGACCGATCCGCTACAGCCCGAGCGCCTGCAGCTGGCGATCAAGACCCAGGGCATGACGGTGAACCTGGGCAACAAGTCACTGGGCGGCCAGCTGGGCGGCCTGCTGGAATTCCGTGACAGCGTGCTGGCACCGGCCCAAGGCGAGCTGGGCCGCATCGCGGTGGGCATGGCCCTGTCGTTCAACCAGAGCCACCGCGAAGGCATGGATCTGTATGGCGACATGGGCACGGACTTCTTCAACCTGGCCCCGCCCAAAATCACCAACCACAGCGGCAACACCGGCAGCGCCACGCTGACCGGCAGCTATGGCGACACCACCGCTCTGGACGGCCAGAACCTGATGCTGCGCTTCGACGGCACGGGCTGGCAGGCCTCGCGCGCCGATACCGGCGTCAGTGTGCCGATGACCGGCGCCGGCACCGCAGCCGATCCGTTCGTGGTCAACGGTGTGGAGTTCGTGGTCGGCGGCACCCCGGCGGCCAACGACCGCTTCCTACTGCAGCCCACGGCCACAGCCACCAACGGCCTGTCGGTGGCGATCACCGATCCTTCGCGTATCGCGGCCGCCGACCCGGTGAAAGCGGCCTCGGACCTGGCCAACAGCGGCACCGGCGTGCTCGGCAAGCTGGACATCCTCGATGTCGCCAACCCGGCCCTGCTCAACCCGGCCAGCATCGAATTCCTCGATGCCAACCAGTACACCATCGATGGCGCCGGCCCGTTCCCGTACACGCCGGGCCAGACCATCAGCGCCAATGGCTGGAGTCTCGTGCTCGACGGCAAGCCGGCCGCCGGTGACACCTTCACCATCGGCAAGACCGCGCCGGGTTCCAGCGACAACGGCAACGCCGCGCGTCTGGCCGGCGTGGAAGACGCCAAGGCCTTCAATGGCGGCACGATCACCCTCAACGGTGCGCTCGGCGGGCTGACCACGCAGATCGGCTCGGCCGCCCGCGCAGCCGAGTACTCGCTGCAGGCGCAGCAGGTGATCAACCAGAACGCGCAAGCCAGCCGCGACGCGATCTCCGGCGTGAACCTCGATGAGGAAGCGGCGGACATGCTCCGGCTGCAGCAGGCCTACCAGGCCGCTTCGCAGCTGATCTCCACCGCCGACACCATGTTCCAGACCATCCTTTCCGCGGTGCGCCGATGAACAACCGTATCTCCAGCAGCATGATGTATGACCAGTCGGTGTTCCTGATGATGTCCAAGCAGAGCAAGCTCTCGCATCTGGAACAGCAGCTGGCCACGGGCAAGAAGATCGTCACCGCCAAGGACGACCCGGTCGCCTCCGGTGCCGCCGTCGGCATGGACCGGATCCTGGCCGAGCTCAAGCAGCTCGGTGCCAATGCCGGCAGCGCGCAGAACCGCCTGGGGCTGCAGGAAAACGCCCTGGCCCAGGCTGGCGAGCTGCTGCAGCGCGTGTCAGACCTTTCGATCCAGGCCAACAACGCGGCGCTGTCGGTGGATGACCGCAAAGCCGTCGCCAACGAGCTCAAGTCGATCAAGGAGCAGATGCTGGCGCTGTCCAACAGCAGCGACGGCAGTGGCCGCTACCTGTTCGGCGGTGCCGCCGACGGCGCCGCGCCGTTCACCCTGAGCAATGGCAGCGTGATCTACAACGGCGACCAGAACCAGCGCATGGTGGAAGTGGCGCCGGGCACGTTCATCAAGGACACCCTGCCGGGCAGCGAGATCTTCCTGCGCATCCGCACCGGCGACGGCACGGTGGACGGCGGCGCGGTGGCCGGCAACGCCGGGCAGGCGGTGCTGACCGACGTCAGCCGTGACGGCTCGGGCAGCTGGGATGGCTCCAGCTACACCCTGCGTTTCACCGCCGCCGATACCTACGAGGTGGTCGATGCCAGCAATACCGTCGTCGGCACCGGCAACTATGCCAGCGGCGAAGACATCGTTTTCGAAGGGCTACGGGTGCGCATTGAAGGCACCCCGGTGGCTGGCGACGCGTTCAACGCCGGGCCGGCCGGCACCCGCGATGTGTTCAGCACGCTGGACAAACTGGTGCAGACCCTGGAAATGGACACCTCCACGCTGGCCGGGCGCACCGCGCAGCAGAACGCGCTGCAGGCCAGCATCCGAGATGTGTCCCGCGCCGCCGAGGCACTGATCGACGCCCGCGCCGCCGGTGGCGCCCAGCTCAAATCCATCGATGACGCCGCCGCCCTGCGCGAGGCCAATTCGGTGACGTTGCAAACCTCGCTGTCGCAGTTGCGCGACCTCGATTACGCCGAAGCCATCGGGCAATACAAGCTCGAAGGCGCGGCACTACAGGCGGCCCAGACCATCTTCACCCAGATGCAGTCGATGTCGCTGTTCAACATGATCCGCTGATTCCTCTACCCGCCCAGCACCCGCTACCTCACACGACGCAAGCGCACGACCACAACGGAGAAACGCCATGTCCCAAGTCATCAACACCAACATCATGTCGCTGAACGCACAGCGCAACTTGAACACCAGCGGCGCGTCGCTGGCCACCTCGATCCAGCGCCTGTCCTCGGGCCTGCGCATCAACAGTGCCAAGGACGATGCGGCGGGTCTGGCGATCTCCGAGCGCTTCACCACGCAGATCCGCGGCCTGGATGTGGCCGTGCGCAACGCCAACGACGGCATCTCGCTGGCGCAGACCGCCGAAGGCGCGATGGTCGAGATCGGCAGCAACCTGCAGCGCATCCGCGAGCTGGCCGTGCAGTCGTCCAACGCCACCAACTCCAGCTCCGACCGCAAGGCGCTGGATGCCGAGGTCAAGCAGCTGGTGGCCGAAATCGACCGCGTCGCCCGCCAGACCAACTTCAACGGCACCACCCTGCTGGACGGCACCTTCGCCGGTGCGCTGTTCCAGGTGGGCGCCGACGCCGGCCAGACCATCGGCATCAACGCCCTGGTCGATGCCAACGCCGACGCACTGGGCACCAGCTTCTTCGCTGACAACTACGTCGGTGATGCGGCCAGCACGCTTTCGCCGGCGGCTGCCGCCGGCACCCTGACCGGACTGACCATCACCGTGACCAATGATGGCAATGCCACTCCGGTCACCATCGGTGATGTCGATTACGCCATGGGTGCGACCGCCAAGGAGATGGGCAACGCCATCGCCCAGGCGATCAACGCCAAGCTCGACCAGACCGGCATCTACGCCGAGGCTGATAAAGACGGCGTGCTGACCCTGTCGTCGCTCAAGGGCGGGCAGACGTTCACCGTCACCGGTGGCACCAATACCTTGGCCGAATACGGCTGGTGGAAGATGCCGCCCCGGGCGGCGGCGGCGTTCTGTCCGCCACCGCCACTGCCGCCAAGGATCTGGACGTCAACGACTTCGTCGGCGCGCAGCGCGCCATCGACGTGATCGACACAGCCCTGACCGCGGTCAGCTCGGCCCGCGCCGAGATGGGTGCGATCCAGAACCGCTTCACCTCCACCATCGCCAACCTGCAGACCACCTCGGAAAACCTGTCGGCCTCGCGCAGCCGTATCCGCGACACCGACTACGCCAAGGAAACCGCGGAGCTGACCCGCACGCAGATCCTGCAGCAGGCCGGCACCGCCATGCTGGCCCAGGCCAACACCTCCACCCAGAACGTGCTGAGCCTGCTGCAGCAGTAAGAACTGACGCTACATCGACAATACCCAGGGCCCCTCTTGCAGGGGCCCTTTCCGTTTCCGATACAGCACTGCCACGCCCCTTCGGGCACCCGGCTGGCGGCGCAAGTAGTCCACGCCACCAACCGCGGCTCCACCCCCAGGCTGCCGGAACCCAACCGCCGCTGGGCTTGCGATCGGTATCGCGCCTCGCCATCGACCCCACTGCCGGGCCGGACCCCGGCGCTCCTTCGCCAACTGGCTGCGCCGCACCGATGCTCGGTTCAGAAGCGGTCCCGGATAGGGAACTGCCCGCTCCCTCTCTGGGCGCGGGATCTTCCCGCCCGGGCAGTCAGACGGAGGACTGTCCCCGGCCGCTGATCGGCCCGCAGTGCCCGTTTTTGCCCGCCCGCGACCGTTTGGCGGTCGACGACGACCGTTTTTGCTCGCTCACGAGCGATTTCTGGTCGACACCGACCATTTTTTGGTCGCGCACGCCCGATTTTCGTCCGGCGTCGAGCGATTTTTGCTCGATTGTTCTGAAATCGAACCCACTGGCGGCGATGTATGCCCGGCGACTTCAACGCCACGTCTGGCTGTCGCGCGGATGCCTGCCCAGCGTGCTGACATTTCTTACGATCCGGCTAAAGCCTGCGCGTCAAGCGCCGTTATTGATTCCAGCAGCGGCAACACCTTCCGGTTTTACCGCACTGCACACTACCGGCCGTACTGCTGTGCCGGATCAGACACCAAAGAGGAATCGCCGCCATGGCCCAAGTAATCAACACCAACGTGATGTCGCTGAACGCACAGCGCAACCTGACCACCAGCGGCAACAGCCTGGCCACCAGCATCCAGCGCCTGTCCTCGGGCATGCGCATCAACAGCGCCAAGGACGACGCCGCCGGCCTGGCCATCTCCGAGCGCTTCACCACCCAGATCCGTGGTCTGGACGTGGCCGTGCGCAACGCCAACGACGGCATCTCGCTGGCCCAGACCGCCGAAGGCGCGATGGTCGAGATCGGCAACAACCTACAGCGCGTGCGTGAACTGGCCGTGCAGTCGGCCAACGCCACCAACTCCGACTCCGACCGCAAGGCCCTGCAGGCCGAAGTCATCCAGCTGGTCTCGGAAATCGACCGCGTCTCGCGCCAGACCAACTTCAACGGCACCAGCCTGCTGGACGGCAGTTTCTCCGGCGCCCTGTTCCAGATTGGCGCCGATGCTGGCCAGACCATCGGCATCAACACCATCGTAAATGCCAGCACCGCCGCATTGGGCAAGGCCAATTACGCAGCCGAACAGAAGAGCGCTGCAGCGATCTACGGCGCCGCTGCTACTGCGGATGGCAAGGTCACCGGCCTGAAACTCAACAGTATCGACATCGGCGATATCACGTTCAAAGCTGGCGAATCAGCTATCGACATGGCCAAAAAGACGGTCAATGCACTGAATGACAAGATGGATCAGACGGGCGTCTATGCTTCCGTTGACGATGCTGGCGTGATGACGCTGACCTCGCTGAAAGCAGGAAAAGCATTTGAGTTCAGCGCAGGCACCACCACAGACGCCACTCTGGCCCCCGCCTTTACCGGCATCTCGGCGATCAAGGTCGACGCTGCCGTCAGCGATACCGTTGGCGCTGTGAATATCTCCAGCGTTGCCGGTGCCCAGCGCGCCCTGTCGGTAGTTGATGAAGCACTGACCGCAGTGAATTCTTCGCGCGCCGATATGGGTGCGATCCAGAACCGCTTCACCTCGACCATCGCCAACCTCAACGCCACCTCGGAAAACCTGTCGGCCTCGCGCAGCCGTATCCGCGATACCGACTACGCCAAGGAGACGGCCGAGCTGACCCGCACGCAGATCCTGCAGCAGGCCGGTACCGCCATGCTGGCCCAGGCCAACAGCTCCACCCAGAACGTGCTGAGCCTGCTGGGCTGATTCCGCCAGACACCACGTTTCAGGCAACACCCAAGGCCCCTCTCCGGAGGGGCCTTCTTGATACGTGCCCGGCAGCAGGTCAATGCCAGTCCCCCCGCTTTTACAACCTGGATAGCCGCAGCGGATCCAGAAACCTGTAGTGCCGACAGAGGCCCGGGACATTCCTTGTATGAGCGCAGCCAAGAATCCGCAATTTCATCGGTCCTGCACTAAAGCCCGCCCGTCAAATGCCGTTATTGATTACAGCAGCGGAAATGCCCTCCGGCTTTACCACACTGCACAACACCGGCCGTCCAGCTGTGCCGGATCAGACGCCAAAAAGGAATCGCCACCATGGCACAAGTAATCAATACCAACGTGATGTCGCTGAACGCACAGCGCAACCTGACCACCAGCGGCAACAGCCTGGCCACCAGCATCCAGCGCCTGTCCTCGGGCATGCGCATCAACAGCGCCAAGGACGATGCCGCCGGCCTGGCCATCTCCGAGCGCTTCACCACCCAGATCCGCGGTCTTGACGTGGCTGTGCGCAACGCCAACGACGGCATCTCGCTGGCGCAGACCGCTGAAGGCGCGATGGTCGAAATCGGCAACAACCTGCAGCGCGTGCGTGAACTGGCCGTGCAGTCGGCCAACGCCACCAACTCCGATTCGGATCGCAAGGCAATCGATGCGGAAGTCAAGCAGCTGGTCTCGGAAATCGACCGCGTCTCGCGCCAGACCAACTTCAACGGCACCGCCCTTCTCGATGGTTCGTTCTCCGGCGCCCTGTTCCAGATCGGCGCCGACGCGGGCCAGACCATCGGCATCAACACCATCGTCAATGCAAGCAAGGACTCTCTTGGAGGTCGTCAGTTCAGTTCGGCAGACATCACTGCGGTCAACACCGCTACCAAGGGTGTCGATATCACTGGGTTCAAAATCACCGGCACGGATGGCAAGGAAGTTACGCTGAGTAATATCTCAGTTGCTGCCGGTGCTGACGACGCTGCAACAAAAGCTGACCTAGCGAAGGCAATCGCTGCCGCCGCAAACGAAAAAATGGATCAGACCGGCGTTTACGCCGAGGTCGATAAGACGGACAAAACCAAGGTCAACTTTGTCTCGATCAAGGATGATAGTGCAGGCAAAGTCAAGATCGATGCAGGCACTTGGAAAGATGCCGATACCGCTGCTGCCGCTGTAACCGGCGCCCCAACCACTCCAACTGTTACTGTCAATGCTTCGAAATTCGCCAAGGACCTCGATGTGTCCAGTATCGCCGGCGCACAGCAAGCTCTCTCCATCGTTGATGAAGCCCTGACCGCGGTGAACTCCTCGCGCGCTGACATGGGTGCAATCCAGAACCGTTTCACCTCCACCATCGCCAACCTGAACACCACCTCGGAAAACCTGTCGGCCTCGCGCAGCCGTATCCGCGATACCGACTACGCCAAGGAAACGGCCGAACTGACCCGCACGCAGATCCTGCAGCAGGCCGGTACCGCCATGCTGGCCCAGGCCAACAGCTCCACACAGAACGTGCTGAGCCTGCTGGGCTGATCCCGGCAGACACCACGTTTCAGGCAACACCCAAGGCCCCTCTCCGGAGGGGCCTTTCTGTTTTGACGCGATATGCGGATCGCAAGCCCGTCATCGCACCCGTAGACACCCTGCACACAGGCGCTCTGCATCCGGGGCGATGTGGACCACAACCGCTGCCCACGTCAAACATCCCGGGCGCATTCCGTTGCCCGGGCGAATGTCGGCCGCAAGCGGAAAACCGTATTTCCGTTGCACCAGCACTAAAGCCTGCGCGTCAAGTGCCGTTATTGATTACAGCAGCGGCAATGCCTTCCGGCCTTGCCACACTGCACAACACCGGCCTGGCAGCTGTGCCGGATCAGACACCAAAGAGGAATTGCCACCATGGCGCAAGTAATCAATACCAACGTGATGTCGCTGAACGCACAGCGCAACCTGACCACCAGCGGCAACAGCCTGGCCACCAGCATCCAGCGCCTGTCCTCGGGCATGCGCATCAACAGCGCCAAGGACGATGCCGCCGGCCTGGCCATCTCCGAGCGCTTCACCACCCAGATCCGTGGTCTGGACGTGGCCGTGCGCAACGCCAACGACGGCATCTCGCTCGCCCAGACCGCTGAAGGCGCGATGGTCGAAATCGGCAACAACCTGCAGCGCGTGCGTGAACTGGCCGTGCAGTCGGCCAACGCCACCAACTCCGATTCCGACCGCAAGGCCCTGCAGGCCGAAGTTACCCAGCTGGTCTCGGAAATCGACCGCGTCTCGCGCCAGACCAACTTCAACGGCACCGCCCTGCTGGATGGCTCATTCTCCGGCGCGCTGTTCCAGATCGGCGCCGATGCCGGCCAGACCATCGGCATCAACACCATCATCAATGCCAGTAAGGATGCGCTGGGTGGCGCGATGTTCGCTTCGGGTTCCATTACCTTGGCAACACCGGCTACCACGGCTGGCACGCCAGTTACCGACTTCACCTATGACGCCGTCTCAGTTGCCGCCGGAGCTATCGAGATCAACGGCATCAAATTGGATGCTATTGAAGTTCCCGCTTCTGGCGTATTTACCGGTGGCACCGCACAAGCTGACGCGCAAGCTGCTGGCAAAATTGCTATCGGGAACGCACTGGCAGCAGCAATCAACGCAAAGAGCGGCGAAAGCGGCGTCAATGCCAAGGTTGATGCCACTGGCAACCTCGCCTTGTCCTCCTGGAAAGAAGGCAAGGTGGGCGACTCGATGACCGTCACTGGCATCCCGACGAACGTTGCGGCCGGTGCAAGTGTTGTCACAGGCGCCATTACCGCAGCAGACGCCAAGTACGCCAAGGATTTGGACATCACCAGCTTCGCCGGTTCGCAGCAAGCGCTGCAGATCGTCGACAAGGCGCTGAATGCGGTGAACGCCTCGCGCGCCGACATGGGTGCGATCCAGAACCGCTTCACCTCGACCATCGCCAACCTCAACGCCACCTCGGAAAATCTGTCGGCCTCGCGCAGCCGTATCCGCGACACCGACTACGCCAAGGAAACTGCGGAGCTGACCCGCACACAGATCCTGCAGCAGGCCGGTACCGCCATGCTGGCCCAGGCCAACAGCTCCACCCAGAACGTACTGAGCCTGCTGGGCTGATCCCGCCAGATACCACGTTTCAGGCAACACCCAAGGCCCCTCTCCGGAGGGGCCTTTTCTTTATCGGTGAAAACGTCAGACGGCATAGCACCGGCACACGGCGGCGACCATCCTGCCGCCGCAGCTCCGTCGTCCGCATCTGCGGGTGCGGCACAGAATTTGCACGAGTGCTGGGGACTCGTCACGCCGTCATGCCGGCAGTGCCCTCAAGTCTGCCGGCCACTGGCCGATAGACCTCACAGGCCTGCCTGGCCACCACGACGGCCATCTGGCCCGCAAGGAAAACCATGGCTCTGAATACAATCGGCTCCGGCCTCGACATCCCCACCATCGTCGCGCAGCTGGTCGCCGCCGAGCGTGCACCGACCGCCAACCGCATCAACAGTGCCGGCACGGCCGCCACCGCCAAGTTGTCGGCGCTGGGCAATATCAAAAGCGGGCTGAGCAACCTGCAAACCGCGCTGGAAGCATTTGGCAAGAGCGCCACCAGCCCGGCCTTCAAGTCGAGCGTGGCCGAAGGCGCGGGATTCTCCGCCAGCATCGGGACTGGCGCGGTCGCAGGCAGCTACAGCATCGAGGTGGCCAGCCTGGCCCAGGCGCAAAAGCTGACCTCAGGCGCGTTCGCCAAGGACGCGGCCGTCGGTGACGGAACGCTTTCCATCGCCTGGGGCGAGAGCGCGCTGAATGTGGAGATCGCCGAAGGCAGCACCCTGTCCGATATCGCCGCGGCCATCAACAAGGCCGCCGGCGGCAAGGGTGTCAGTGCAAGCGTCATCACCGCCGACGGTGGCCAGCATCTGGTGCTGAACGCGACCGATCCGGGCACCGCGGGCGCACTGAAACTGTCCACCACCGGTGGCAATGGCGGACTTTCAGCGCTGACCTGGGATGGCAACCCCGGCAACATGAGCAACGGGTTGAAGCAACCGCAGGCGGCCACCGATGCACTGGTCCGCGTCGACGGCTTCGAGCGCACCTCCAGCAGCAATAGCATCACCGACATCATCCCCGGCGTGACGCTGAGCCTGAGCAAGGCTGACGTCGGCGTGACCAAGACACTCACGGTCAGCCAGGACAACGCGCCGCTGAAAGCAAACCTGCAGGGGTTTGTGGCCGCCTACAACGCGACTATGGGCGTACTCAAGTCGAGCAGCAGCTACAACGCCACCAGCAACACCGCCTCGGCCCTGACCGGCGATGCGATGGTGCGTGGCCTGCAGCAGCAGATGCGCAACCTGGTCGGCGGCAATGTCACGCAGCTCAAGGCCCTGGGCATCAGCATTTCCAAGGAAGGCACGCTGAGCCTGGATGCCGGCGAATTCGACAAGGCGATGGCCGCCAACCCCACGGCCGCCGATACATTGCTGGGCGAGAAAGGAAGCCTGGCCAGCAGTTTGAAGACCGTACTGAAGAGCCAGCTCGATGCCACCCACGGCTCCCTGAGCCTGCGCACCGAAGGCTTGAACAAGCAGATCAAGAAGCTGGAGAGCGACCTGGACAACCTGGATGCACGCATGGAGAAGGTTTCCGACCGCTACACCAGGCAGTTCACCGCGATGGACACGATGGTGGCGAAAATGCAGAGCACCAGCGATTACCTGAGCCAACAGCTGGCCGCACTGGCGCCCAAGTCCAAGTAGACATCCCCGCACCGCCCTCAAGCCCGGGCCAACCGGGCCGATAGAAAGAGCGACACCCCGCATCGCATCGCCCCGGCGCCTGTTGGCGCCCCCCGTCGCCCATCCATGAGCGCGGGGCGGGCATAAAGGAGATTCCGACCCATGTACGGTTCCAGCCGCCAGTTCGCAGAGCAATATCGCAAGGTGGGAGTGACGAGCAGCGTCTCGGACGCCGATCCGCACAAACTGGTGGCGCTGCTGCTGAGCGGCGCCTGTGAACGCATCCGACAGGCCGAGGCCTGCCTGCTGCAGGGCGACCAGGCCCGCAAGGGCAAAGCCATTGGCGAAGCCTGCGCCATCGTCGGCCACCTCAACGGCACCTTGGACCACGAAGCCGGCGGAGAAATGGCCGGCAACCTGTCCGCGCTGTATGACTACATCGCCCAGCGCCTGACCGAAGCCAATCTGCACAACGATCCCTCCGCGTTGCACGAAACCCTGCGCCTGCTGGGCGAAATCGAATCGGCCTGGAACGCGATCCCCCTCGCCCAGCGCCAGCGTCCGGCCGCTTCCCATGCCTGAGTCCACCATGACCAACGACGCCGGGCTGGAGGCGCTTTACAGCAGCCTGGAATCCCTGCGCATCGCGCTGGGCGAAGAAGACCACGAGCTGGCGCAGCGCATCGTCGCCCATCACGATCTGCAGGTACGCGAGTACATCGCCGCCAACGGTGGCGAGGCGCAGGCCGGTGCATTGCGCTCACTGCTGGAAATGCAGCAGTCGTTGACCGCCGATATGACTGACCGCCGTGATGCCGCTGCAGCCCAGCTGCGTGCCGGCCACCAGTCGGTACGCGCCGTGCAGGCCTATCATCAGGCAGAATCGCTGGCATGAACGCCCCCGCCTCGCCGTCCGCCGCTGAAACCGAGCTGTTTGCCGACACGCTCAGCTGCGATCTTGCGGTGCCGGCCGAATTCGAGGCCGGCGTCCAGGTACGCCGCCCGGGCAACGCGGAAATGCTGTTGCGCAGCGTCGCACTGGTGGAGGACTCGCGGGGTGCCGATGACGGCGAGGAGCGTTTTGAGGGCAGTGCCCAGCTGCAGCGCCTGGAAGCGCGCCTGGATCTGGCCCTGGTGTTGCTGGGACGCCTGTTGCAGCAATCCACGGCGCCCCTGCCGACCTGCAATCTGAAGTGGTCCCGGCTGGGCCTGCGACTGGCGTCGCCACACGGCAGCGGCGCGGCCCCCGGGAGCGCCGGAGTGATCCGGCTGCAGCCGGCCGACTGGCTGCCCGACCATATCGAGCTGCCGGTGCAACTGGTTGCGGAACAGCAAACCGATGGCATCCATCACCTGTGGCTGCGCCTGCACCCGACCAGCGACGCGTTGACCGCGGCCGTGGAACGCCACCTGTTCCGCCTGCATCGGCGTCAGATCGCCGGCATCCGGCGCGTGCGCTGACCGCCGGTTGGCGCTGCGGCAGCCACTCGGCTAATGTGACCGCCTACCCACTGCCGATGCCTGCCCCAGTGCGCGTTCTTATCGTCGATGACCACACCCTGGTGCGCGCCGGTCTGTGCCGGCTGCTGCAGAGCTTTGCCGGCATCCAGGTGATCGCTGAAGCCAGCAGCGCCGATGAGGCAGTGGAAATGGCGGTATTCCATCAACCCGAACTGGTGTTGATGGATCTGTCGATGCCCGGTCGCAGCGGCCTGGAAGCGCTGTCGGACATCCGATCGAGGGTTCCCGACGCGCGCATCGTGATGATGTCCATGCACGATGACACCGCGCATGTGCGTGATGCACTTGACCGCGGCGCGGTCGGCTTCATTGTCAAGGATGCCGCCCCGCAGGAACTGGAGCTGGCGCTGCGGGCGGCCTATTCCGGGCAGCTGTTCCTCAGCCCACAGATCTCGGCAAAGATGCTGGCACCGATGCTCAGCCGGGAGCGTCCGACCGGCGTTGCGGCGCTCTCGCCGCGGCAACGCCAGATCCTGCGCCAGCTTGGCAACGGTCAGAGCACCAAAGAGATCGCCGCCGACCTGGGTATCAGCGTCAAAACCGTGGAAACCCACCGGGCGCGGATGATGGAAGCGCTGGGCTGCCGCCGTGCCAATGACCTGCTGCTGTTCGCCGCGCGCCATCAGCAGGAGCTGGCGTAAAACCGGCGGGCGCGGTTGTGGCCTGACGTCACAGTTCCGGAATTCCGTCACCCGCCCTCCCCCGCGCCCCCCAGAACACTGCAATACAAGGGGTTGCGGCTTTCCGGCGCGTCAGGATTACGTCCCGGCGTAAGGTAATCCCCGACATGGCGTCGGTGATTCGACTACCGGCATCAGGTTTGCACCGATTCAAACCCTGACACCGCCCACGCAAGATGCGTTCCATAACGTATTTTTCACGTGTTGGTGTCGCCCCATGAAGACCACGCTTTCCGCCCAGCTCGGGCAACAGCTCCACCTCACCCCGGCGCTGCTGCAATCCATCCGTCTGCTGCAGCTCAATGGCATGCAGCTGGAACAGGAAGTGCGTCTGGCTCTGGAGAACAATCCGCTGCTGGAGATGGTGGAAGAGCACGCGACGGCCGATGACCTGCCGCCTGCTGCCGATGCACAGGTCGAAGCTGCCGCTTTCGATGAACTGCCCGAGAGCTCGATGTGGGATGTCGCCGGCGGTGGCTGGAACGAGGGTGAGGACGACCGTACCGCACGCATCGCCGCCGGCGAATCCAGCGACCCCCATGTCCGCCTGCTGCGCCAGCTTGCGCTGGATCTGGATGAAGGCGATCTGGAAATCGCCGCGTTCTGGCTCGAACACTGCGATGACGCCGGCTATCTGGATGCGCCGCTCGCCTCGCTGACCCTGCTGGCCAGCGCCCGCTTCGACCGTGACGGCGCCCATGTGGAATCCATCCGCCAACGCCTGCTGACCGGGGACCCGTGCGGCATGGCCGCGGTGGACCTGCGCGAAAGCCTGCAGGTGCAGCTGTCCACCCTGCCCGGCTGCGTG
>NZ_BAZI01000037.1 GCF_001310775.1 Stenotrophomonas pictorum JCM 9942 | reverse complement strand
CCGAGCTGGATGCCACCACGCGCCGCCGCAATGTCCGTGGCGCTTTCGCCGTGACCGCCCCGCTGCCGGCCCACATCACCCTGGTCGACGATGTGATGACCACCGGTGCAACCCTGCAGGCGGCGGCCAGCGCTCTGCGCCGGGCCGGGGTGGAACGGGTGGATGCCTGGGTTTGTGCGCGCGTGCCCTGATCGCGGTGATACTTGATCGGCCAGGTGATCACCCGTATCCACTGGCAACGTCTTTCACACAGGAGCGGTGGGATGAACCTTCTTTCGCAGCAGGTGAAACGCGGTGGCTGGACCCTGGTGGTGTTTGGGGTGCTGGCGCTGGCCTTCGGCATCGGCACGTTGCTGTGGCCGGCGGTGTCGGTGCTGGCGATGGTGCTGACGTTCGGCGCGCTGTCGTTGGCCGATGGCGTGGTGAGCCTGATCAGTATTTTCCGCAAGAACGTGGCGCTGCCCAACTGGGTGTTGCTGCTGTACGCGCTGGTTTCCATCGGCTTCGGTGCGCTGGCGATCAGCCAGCCGGCGCAGATGGCCGAAGCGATGCTGTGGCTGCTGGCGCTGTGGCTGGTGATCGCCGGCATTGCCCGCATCGTGTTCGCGGTGCAGGTGCGCAAGCTGGTCAATGGCGAGTGGATGCTGGCCCTGAGCGGCTTGCTGGCGGTGGCGCTGGGCGTGCTGTTCTTCGCCCGGCCGGGGATCGGCCTGGCCACGATCGCGATCTGGGTGGCGGTGGGCGCGCTGTTCTACGGCGTGCTGCAGCTGTGGGTCGGGATCAAGCTGCTGCGGCAGTGCACGCTGTGATTATCGAGTAGCACTGCAAGCCGCAACAAAAACGCCGCCTTTGTCAGGCGGCGTTTTTGTTGTCACAGATGAGGCGCTCAGCGGCCAGCCGGCCAGGTCAGGGCCGCGACGAGACCGGCAAACAGCACCGCGCCGACCCAGTTGTTGTGCAGGAACGCCTTGAAGCATGCCTCGCGCTGGCGCGTGCGGCACAGCCGGAACTCGTAGGCCACCAGCAGCATGGCCACGCCGATGCCGGCCCAGTAGGCCGGCCCCAGCTGCGCACGCTGCCCGACCAGCGCCATCGCCGCGAAGAACAGCGTGTACAGGATGCCCTGGATGACCAGGTCCAGATCGCCGAACAGGATCGCGGTGGAGTGCGAGCCGACCTTCAGGTCGTCGTCGCGGTCGACCATCGCATACCAGGTGTCGTAGGCGGTGGACCACAGGATGTTGGCCGCGTACAGCAGCCAGGCCAGCGCCGGCACCTCGCCCTGCACCGCGGCGAAGGCCATCGGGATGCCCCAGCCGAAGGCCATGCCCAGATAGACCTGCGGCAGATGCGTGAAGCGTTTCAGGTACGGATAGCTGGCCGCCAGGAACACGCCGATGAAGCTCAGGCCGATGGTCAGCGCGTTCATCGTCAGCACCAGCGCGAAGGCGACCAGCATCAAGCCGGCGAACAGCATCAGCGCGGCCCGTCCGGAGATGGCGCCGGTGGCCAGTGGCCGGTCCCTGGTACGTTTGACATGCGGGTCCAGCCAGCGGTCGGCGTAATCGTTGATCACGCAGCCGGCCGAGCGGGTCAGCCAGACCCCGGCGCTGAACACGAACAGCGTCCACAGAGGCGGCATCCCGCCGGCGGCCAGCCACAGCGCCCACCAGGTGGGCCACAGCAGCAGCAGGGTGCCGATCGGGCGGTCGGCGCGCATCAGTTTCCAGTAGTGGCCCAACCGCGAAGGCGTCGCGGCGGGCGGTTCGTAGCGTTCGTAACTCATTGGCAAAGGTTAGCAGTTGCGCCGGATTCCGCCGTTGCCGGCACTGGCGTTCGCACAGGGGAAGACCTGCGACGGCATTTGCCGTTAGAATGCGCGTCCGCCCGGTCACCCGGACGGCAAAGGAACGGCCATCGCGGCTGTTCCTGCAAGTCAGCGGTCAAAAACGCGCCTGTAGCTCAGCCGGATAGAGTAGTGGCTTCCGAAGCCATTGGTCGGGGGTTCGAATCCCTCCAGGCGCGCCAATAAAATCAATAGTTTGCGCTGATCTCTCGCGCTTTCTACTGGCACTAATAAGTCATGTGCCCGCTTGGTGCCCAGCCTTTTTTGGTCAACCCCAAGCCGTGAGTAGAAGCCTCCGTGCCCTGTCTGGAAGACACGTAGTGGGCACCCAAGCATTTCTTGGCTGGATTCTCGGGATCTTCTGGGTTCTTGGGCATCCTTCTCATGAAGCTCCAGGTTTTCGTGTCCCCCCGATCACCGCTTGATTTTTGATGCAGGAAGGCCACGCATCGGTGTGATGCGTTGTTGTTAGCTGGCCGTCACCCTTTGCGTGGGTGGCATTCGTGCCCATCCTCCACCCCTCCTCCGTGCCTCGGGTTCCACCCCGAAATCACGAACGGTTGTAAGAGGTTGAACACTTGCTGCCTTGCCTGGCTACCCTTGGCCGCATCCTGGGGCCATGGAGCCGCTCGACTATCCGAACAGGTCAGCGCTTGCGGCATCGGGTATCGGGTAGCTCGTATGGTGGGCCCGCTCGCGTTTGAGCAGGCCGAACAAGCCTTTACACGCCGCGTTGTCAGCCCAAGGGCCCGCTCGGCGATGTACCGCAAGCCACGCGCGTGCCCGGTGTTGTCAGTCCCTCGCATGCCAAAGTTCATGGCTATCCACCAACACGCGCAGGTGCGCTTCGGTCGCGTCGGCGCGCGCCATGATTTCGGCCAAGGAGATCTGCCGGCTATTACGTTCTGCCAGCAACCATTCCGCCAGGCTCAGCTCGCCCAGCTTCCAGCCGCGGTGTTGACGGGTGTTGGCTGCGAGGCTGGCTTCACGTGCAGCCTGCTGCGCGCGCCATTGCCGCAATGTGCTGCATGCGTCACTGACAGCCAGTTCGGCGTCGCGCGCGATCTCACGCGTCATCATGGCGATGTCGTCGTACCGTGCACTGGCCTCGGCAGTCTCGGCCGCACCTAGGGCGCGCCTGTAGCGCCCGCCGATGGGTACGGAAAACACCACGCCGATGATGCTGTCCGCACCGCCGCGTTCGTTGAGGACCCGTAGGCCCAGGCTGGGATCAGGGACGCGATCGGCACGTGCACGCGCAGCCACGGCTTCCTGCTGCTCCGCAATACTGGCAAGTGCACCGATTTCGTGGCTCCTGTCGATGATGCGCTTGATCCAGAGTGCATCGTCTTCCGCCAAGGCCACCGGCTCCGGTAGTGCCGGTGGCCGCCCGGGTAACGGCAACTGTGGAAAATCGATCGCGATCGACCGGCGCGCATTGTCCCGCGCCGAATCGGCCGCAAGCCGCTGTGCGTCGGCCTGCGCGCGTTCCACCTCGATCAGGTCCAGGTCCTTGTGTGCGGCGTCGCCCAGTTCGACCCGCCGCTGCAGCGCATCGCGCTCGCGCCGGAGTGAGGTGTACTGGCGCTCGGCCTCTTCGGCCACGGCAGCGGCGCGTAGCCATCCCACCCAGCGCTGCAGCAGACGCCGCGCCGCTTGGTGCCGCGCGTCCTCCAGCTGTGCTTGTGCCGCTTCCAGGCCATGGCGACCGATTGCGCTGTCCAGCTTGGCCTTGCCGGGCAAGCGCAGGCGACGCGATACCTGCAACTCCCATTCCGCGTATCGGTCGATGCCGGACATCTCCTCGACCTTATGCCGTTGCCGGGCACCGCTCACTTCGAACTCATGGCTGCCCACGGTGTGCATACGCGCTTGTGCCTGGGCGCCGCGCACGCGTGCTTCTGCGGCGCGCACGTCTGGTTGCTGGGCGATGCTCTGGGCCACCAGGTCGGGATCGGGCAGGTAGTTCCCTGCCAACGCACAGGGTGAGACCAGCAGGAGCAACAGAATGCGCAAACTCATGCCAACTGCCCCCCGTCCAGAACAGGTTCCAGCCACCAGTGCACGAGGTTTGAAACAACTGTGGCGCGCAGCAATGCCAGCACCTGCTGATGTTTTTCCTGGTCCACGAGCATCCACAGCACGCGCTGGTCCATCCGGCCACGAACGCGCTCGGCGGTACTTGCGTTGACGAAATCACCGCCATGGCCTTCTACACTGATGAGGGTGAATCCCGGCAGCCCGGGGGCTGCGATCAGGACATCGCTGATCGTCGCTTCCAGCGAGCGGGGAAACGTCAGGCAGAGGCGAACCCGGGGCATCATGCGGCACCTGCAATGTCGGAAAGGGGGGGAGGCCGAAACGGCGGTACAGCGGCGGCATCAGCAGCAGGGTCAGCGCGGTCGAGGTCAGCAGTCCGCCGATCACCACAATGGCCAGTGGCTGCTGTATCTCCGACCCCGGACCACTGGCTAGCAGCAGCGGCACCAGTCCCAGTGCGGTAATGCTGGCGGTCATCAGTACTGGCCGCACGCGGCGTTGCGCGCCCTCGCGCACCACCTGTTCGATGGGCATGCCCTGCTCGTGCAACTGGTTGAAGCAGCTCACCAGCACCAGCCCGTTGAGCACGGCAATGCCCAGCAGTGCGATGAACCCCACCGAGGCCGGCACCGACAGATACTGTCCGGAAAGCCACAGCGCGATGATGCCGCCCACCAGCGCGAACGGGATGTTGCAAAGAATGAGAACCGACTGCCGAGCCGAGCCGAATGTCGTGAAGAGCACCACGAAAATCAGGCCCAGAGCCACCGGTACCACCAGCCCCAGCCGTGCCGCCGCGCGTTGCTGATTCTCGAACTGACCGCCCCAGGCCAGGTGATAGCCGGCCGGCAGCGGCACCTGTGTGGTCACCGCCGCCCGCGCTTCTTCCACGAAGCCGACCAGGTCACGCCCGCTCACATTGGCCTGCACCAAGGAGAAGCGCGAGCCATTCTCGCGCTGCACTGCCACCGGGCCGGTCACCACTTCCATGCGCGCCAGTGAGCGAAGCGGTACTTCACCCCCATCACGGCGTGCAATCCGCATTTCGCTGAAGTGTGCTGCCGATGTCCTGACGTCGGCACCACCGCGGACCAGGATCGGAGTGCGCCGGCCGGGCTCGATGACCTGTCCGGCCGGCATACCTTCAAGCTGTGTGCGCAGTTCGTCCTGCACCTCCACGGTCGCCAGTCCGGCGCGTCCGATGGCCTGTGTATCCATGGCCACGCGCAGGTAGGCCATGCCTTCGGCAGCCTGGGTCAACACGTCCTCGGCGCCCGGCACTGCTTCGATCGTGGCTGCCACCTGCTGTGCAAGCGCGTTGAGGGTGCGCAAGTCCGGACCGAACAGCTTCACTGCCAGATCGCCGCGGCTGCCGGTCAGCATTTCCGAAACCCGCATCTCGATGGGCTGCGTGAAGCCGAACTCGATGCCGGGGAAATTCTCCAGGACCTTGCGCAGCTCCCCGGTGAGCCATTCCTTGTCGGACTTGCGCCATTCGCGCTTCGGCTTGAGCTTGAGGAACATGTCGCTTTCGTTCAGGCCCATCGGGTCCAGGCCGAGCTCATCCGACCCGACCCGCGAAATGATGTTCTCAACTTCTGGTACCGCTGCCAGCAGTGCCTGCTGCACCGCCAGGTCCAACTCCAGCGAACGCTCCAGGGAGATCGAGGGGGACTTCTGCAACTGCACCAGGATGTCGCCTTCGTCCATGGTCGGCATGAAGCTCTTGCCGGTCCCGAAATACGCGCCGATGCCAACCAGCAGCACGAGTCCGGCGGCCCCGAACGCGCGAGCCGGGTGGGTCAGGACGCTTTCCAGCAACGGCCGGTAAACAGCACCGGCCTTGCGCATCAGCCAAGGCTCATGGTGCTCGCGTTCCTTCAACAGCAGCGAGGACAGTACCGGCACGAAGGTAAGTGACAGCAGCAGCGAGGCGCCCAATGCAAACACCATGGTCATTGCGACGGGTGCGAACATCTTGCCTTCCAGCCCCTCTAGGGTAAGCAGGGGCAGGAAAGTCAGGCAGATGATCAGCATGCCGGCGGTGACCGGCTTGGCGACTTCATAGGTGGCGGCAAACACCCGGTGCAGGCGGGGAAGATGCGCGCCCGGTGCGCTCGGTGCCAATCGGCTGACCGTGTTCTCGGCGACTACCACGGCCGCGTCGACCAGCATGCCGATGGCGATTGCCAGCCCGCCCAGGCTCATCAGGTTGGCGCTCTGTCCTGTCCAGCGCATCAGCAGGAACGTGCACAGCGCTGCCAGCGGCAGGATCAACGCCACCACGATGGCGGCGCGCAATTCACCCAGGAACAGCAACAGCAACAGCACCACCAGCACCGTGGCTTCCAGAAGTGCGTTCTGCACGGTGCCCACTGCCCGCTTGATCAGGTGGCTGCGGTCGTAGAACGGTACGATCTCCACTCCCGCCGGCAGGCTGGAGGCCAGCGACGCCAGGCGCTCTTCGATCGCTTCGACCAGGGCGGATGCATCAGCACCACGCAGCGCGACGACGATGCCCTGGACGGCTTCACCCTTGCCATAGTGGGACACCGCGCCGTAGCGTGTCAGCGACTGTGCGCGCACTTGGGCGATGTCGCTGATGCGTACCGGCACCGCACCGCTGCGTACCACGATGTTGCCCAGGTCCTCCAGCGTCTGGATGGCTCCCTCGGCACGTACGATCAGGTTTTCTTCACCGGTCTGCAGTCGGCCGGCGCCGTCGTTGCGGTTGTTGCGCTCCACTGCATCGACCAGGTCGCTCTGCTGCAGGCCGTTGGCGATCAGCAGACTGCGGTCGGGGGTGACCACGAAGCTCTTTGCGTCCCCGCCCAGTACGTTGACATCGGCCACCCCGGGCAAGGTGCGCAACGCCGGGCGCAGGGTCCAGTCGAGCAGGCTGCGGCGCTCCTCCAGGCTCAGTCCGCCGCCTTCGATGGTGAACATGTAGACATCGGACAGCGGCGTGGATATCGGTGCCAGCCCGCCGCTTACGCCAGCGGGAAGCTCGCCGGAAACCCCGGCGAAGCGCTCGGCCACCTGTTGCCGCGCCCAGAAGATTTCGGTTCCTTCGGCGAAATCCAGGGTTATGTCGGCGATGGCATACTTGGCCACTGAACGCAGCAGTACGCCCTTGGGGACGCCCAGCAGTTCCATCTCCAGCGGCGCGATGACCCGTGTTTCCACTTCTTCCGGGGTCATGCCCGGTGCTTTCAGGATCAACTTGACCTGCGTGGGAGAGATATCCGGGTAGGCATCGATCGGCAGGTTCAGGAAGGCGAACACTCCTGCCCCTGCCAAGGCCAGTGCCCCCAGCATGACCAGCATGCGTTGCCGCAGTGAGAATTCAATGAGCCGGGCGAGCATCGCGTTACTCCAACGGTGCCAATGACTTGAGGACACTGATGCCCCGACTCACCACCGGCATGCCCGGCTGTAACGACGGTGACACCACCACGGCGTGGGTATCGTCATGACCCAGCGATTCGGCGATCACGCCACGGTAGAGATCGCCGTGCTGGACATAGAGAAGGTGCTGGTCGCGATGCGGCAACAGGGCGCTGCGCGGGACCCGCAATGCGCCTGCCGGCGCCGGCAGCTTGAGCACTACCGCGAACTGCTGTCCGGCCATCAGGCACTGCCTTCATCGGTCTGTGCGCGCACCCGCAGGCGTTGGCTGTTGCGGTCGGTATCGCCACTGACCGATACCACGCGCGCGCTCTCACCGCCGGGAAGCGTCACTTCCAGTCCGGGTCGCAATTGCTCCCGCAAGCCCGTAGGTGCGCTGAACATGATGTCCATGCGGGTGGCATCGGCAATCACGTAGGCCGGTGCCATGGCTTCCATGGCCTGGCCCGGAGATGCGCTGCGCCGCAGTACCAGCCCGTCCTGGGGGGCAAGCACGTCGTACTCGCCAGGCGATCCGCTACTGACGACCCGCAGTTGTGAAAGCATTCCTTCGGCCTGCAGGCGGCTGGCCCGGGCGATGGCGGCGCTGGCCAAGCTTTGTTCCCTGCGGGCAACCGGATGATGCCTTCATCAGCAAGCAGTACATCGCGTCTTGCCTGCTGGTCGGCTACCGCCGCCTGGCTCCGTGCGCGCTGTACATCGGCTTGCGCCACCAGCAGGTCACGGCTTTGCAGCCGCAACAGCGGTTGCCCACGGCGAACACGCTGGCCCTCATCGGCCAGTATCCGTATCACTATGCCGGCGTAAGGCACCGTCACCTGGGTGCTGGCCGCCAGGGGCGGCATGGCCTCTGCGGGCAACTGAGTCAGTGCCACGGTGTCGGTACTGGCGGCCGACTCGGTCTTGATACCCAAGCTGGCGGCCTGCATTGCCTCCAGCCGCACTCCACTTGTGGGTGGTGCGAGTGCCGGGGCGGCCGATGCGGTTGCCGGTCGGGAATACGATCTCCAGCCCCACAGCGCCGCCACCAACGCAAGGATCACCATGGCCACGGCCCATAGCGTGATCCGGGAAATCCGGTGCGGCTGCGGCATCACAGCGGCACCCAGTCACTGACAAGGAAGGAGGAGGACATCGGAACCGCTCGCACCGGGAAAAGTGCCGCGATAGTGCCGGCCCAAGCTTTGGGAAAGCTTAGGGCGCCGCGAGGGTGGGTTCGGTCACCTCATCAGTCCTTGCCTGCGTTCACGGCGGTGGCCGAAACGGTGCGCAGTTCAGAGTATCGGGAAAGGACCGAGCCGTCCGGTCAGATTTCCGTTCTCCAAGTTGAAGTCCAGTCTGACCTCCAGTGCACCTGCGATGGCCCTGGCCAGTGCCAGGCCTAGACCGGTGTGCTGTGCGGTGGCTCCCTGGGCGGTCTTGCGCCAGTAGCGCGCCCCAAGGTATTCCAGGTCCTCCACTTGCAGGCCAGGGGCTTCATTGCGCACCCAGACCCAATACTGCCCGTCAGCCGTCTCGATCCCGGCTTCGGCAATGCTGGCTTCGGGTGAGTACTCGGCTGCATTCTGCAAAACGTTGGCGAAGATGCGTTCCAGCATGCCGGTGTCGCTATGCACCCAGGCCTGTCCTGGCAGATTGGCGGCCAGATGTAAGCGCTCGCCCGCCCCGGGAATGCGCCGCAGGGCCTGGACCTGCTGGCGTAGAAGCGGCACCAGGTCCAGAGGATCAAGCGCAGGACGCATTTGGCCTGACTCATAGCGTGCCATCGCCAGCAGGGTGGCAATGCCGCGACCCATCCGGCCGGTGGCCGACAGGGCGACTTCCAGTGCTTCGGTGGTCGCCGATGCATCATTACTGTGAAATGCGTTTTCCGCACTGGCCCTGATCTCTGCCAGTGGCGTGCGCAGCTCGTGGGCCATGTCACGTGAGAAGCGACGTTCGCGTTCGGCGGCAGTGTAAAGCCGCTGCAGGGCCTGGTGCAGCGTGCGGATGAAAGGCGCCAGTTCGTGCGGAAGGGCACTGGCGGGCGGTGGTGGTGGCTGGCCCGGCTGCAGCGTCCGCAGCCGTTCACTCTGCTCGATCAGCGGCAGGAACGCGCGACGTACCAGCAAGAGACACAGCACTACTGCCACCGCCACAGCAGCTGCGATGATCAGCATCAGGCCAGGTGGATGCGCCGTTCGGCCAGATCCCAATCCCCCCGCTCGGTGGCAACCACCAGCCAGTCCGATGTGGCGGCTTCGGCACGTGGGACGCGCAACACGATGGCACGGCCAGGATGCCCGTCAGGCAGGAACAGATCGTAATGGCGCAATCGCCCAAGCGGACCCTCCGGCAACCGCAGTGCCTGACCGCGGCTATTGACCGAGCGCAGGATCGGCCGTTTGTGGGTGTCATACATGGTGAAAAAGTCGGTGTGGCCGCTCAGATCGTATTCGGGCAGCAGCTTTGCCGCCTGTTCCGGCGTGCGCACCTGCAGCTGCGAGGCCAAGGCGCTGGCGCGGACGTCAAGGAAGTGATCCAGGCGCGCGTACATTTCGCGGTCGATAGCGTAATCCAGCACAAGGAACACAAGGGTCAGAGTGAAGCCCATCGCTAGCGTCAGCTGCCACACGAGGCGCCGCCGTATCGACCAGTCGCCACGGACTTCACTCAAAGACATAGCCAAAGCCTCGCCGCGTCTTGATCCGCTGGTCCGCACCGGCCTTGAGTAACTTGGTGCGCAGCGTGCTTATGATGACCTCCACGGCTTTGTCGGACACGTCGCTGGTGCTGTCATAGAGCTGGGAAAAAATATGGCCACGTGAAAACACCTGTTGCGGCTGGCGCATCAGCAGTTCCAGCAGGGCGTATTCCTTTGGGGTCAACTCCAGATCGCGCTGCCGCCAGAACACCCTACGTGAGCGGGGGTCCAGCCTCAGCTCACCGGCCTGCAACATCGGCATGGGGGGCGATTCAAGCGGCCGCCGGGCCAGTGCCCGCAGGCGCGCCAGCAGCTCGTCGGTGGAGAACGGCTTGACCAGGTAGTCATCGACACCGGCATCCAGCGCCGCTACCCGATCAACCACCTGGTCGCGTGCCGACAGCATCAACACCCCAGCACGCAAACCGCGCAGGTGCATTTCGCTCAGCACGGAGATGCCATCGCGCTTGGGAAGCATCCAGTCCAGTACCACCAGGTCGTAGTCGAAAGCCTCCAGGAAGGCCAGCGCCTGCTCCCCGTCCTGTGCGTGGTCGCAGATATAGCCTTCACGGGTAAGCGAGTTTCCGAGTGCCTGCGCCAGTGCTTGCGAGTCTTCTACGATCAACAGCCGCATGCACGGAGTTCTCGTCGCTTCGCCGCTTGCGGGGCGTCCGGGGATAGCGGATTCATCAGTAACCAAAGTGGCAACATAAATCTCTGACTAATAATTTGATTGACTAGCTTGACGTTTTTTTTTGGCGCCAGAGTTTGACGCATCTTTTTAGTCCCTTCCTGGAAGGGACGATTGTGAAATGCACATGGCTCCCTGCCGAACCGTGGGGCGTGTGTGCAGCAAGGCCGTGGCGGCTTGGTGGAGAGTTGCGGGCGGTCGGATTGGTATGCGAAGCGGGAGAGTGTGCCGCCTTCAACGTCGGTCTGTTCGACAGAAATGGTGTATGGCCGCACCGAGAGGTCAAGGTCTACATACATCGGCTTGCAAAGCCCACGGGGTTCCAGTGTCTCGGCTGCGGGCCAGCCCGATTGCTTCATATCAGCCTTGCCTGACGTGCTGGTAGCGGCCGACAGGGACGGTGAAGATGGGAGGTAGATCGTTCATGGGGCACGGGAGGGGGAGGGCGGGGAATTGTAGGTGCTGGTCGGGCGGAGGTAGGTTGGGGCGTGGCGTCACCTATTGTCTGCGGGCGGCCATGGGGTGCATGGTGGTGACGTCGGGGTAGCCGCGGTGCCCGGTGGCGGTGAAGCCGCTGTGCGGGGGAGGCCAGGTACCGGTCCGCCGACCGTTTGGTGGTATCCGAACATGAATCGACCGGAGCGTCTTGCCCATGGACTTCATTGCCCCGCCGTATCCCAATCTTCCGATGGTGCTGGTGTCGTTGCTGTTCTTCATTGTCCTGGTCATCGCGCGCGAGATCGGCGCGTGGTTGCGTCGCAAGGTCGAGCAGCGCAATCCGGACGTGGAGGAGAGCGATACCTTCGCGCTTTCGGCGGTACTCGGCTTGCTGGCGCTGCTGATCGGGTTCACCTTCTCGCTGGCGTTGCAGCGCTACGACGCCCGCCGTGAGCTGGTGATCGCCGAGGCCAATGCGATCGGCACCACTTGGTTGCGCGCCGATCTGCTCGAGGCCGGGCCGCGGCAGCAACTGCGGCAGGTGCTGCGCCGTTACGTGGACAACCGGGTCGCCTTCGGTGCGGCCAAAGATGCCGACGAGGAGCTGCGGATCTACCAGCAGACCACGGCGCTGCAGGGCGAACTGTGGGGCACGGTGGTCGCGGCCACCGGCGCGTTCCGCACCACGCCGCTGGCTTCGCTGCTGGTCTCCACCACCAATGATTCCATCGACCTGGCCGCCAGCCGCATCGCCACGCGGCAGGCGCACATCCCGGTGCGGATCATGCGCATCCTGGTCCTGTATGCGGTCATGGCTGCCGGCATGGTCGGCTACCAGCAGCGCCGGCAGCGGCAATCAAGCATGTTGATGTTTGTGCTGATCACACTGGCGGTGGCGCTGGTGATCGATCTGGACAATCCCGCCGCCGGCTGGATCAGCGTGCCGCAGACGCCGATGCTGGATCTGCAGCAAAGCCTGGACTGAACGCCGCGCGGCCATGCCCGGCGCCGTCGCTCACTGCCATGCCGCCAGCGAGATTTTCAGTTCGGCGGCAAAGCCCTTGTCCGAGCGCACCGGGATGGCGAACACCTCGGCGCCGTGCTGGCGGATACCGATGATGCGGGTACCGTCCGCCACCGGGGTGGCCGCCGTCTTGCTCCCGCCGGCCCAGTGCTCATCGCTCCACACGTAGCGCAGCTGCCAGTGGCCATCGCTGCCGGGTTTGGCGAACAGTACCAGGGTGTTGCGGAACAGGTATTCGGCGGGGATGTGGTGCTTGAGCAACAGGGCCCCGTCGATCTGGTAGCCGGCGTTGCACACGGCCAGGTCCACCGAAAAGGCGATCTCGCTGCCGGCCAGGATCTTGCCGCTGTCCAGGAACACCGAGAACAGCACCGGCGCGCGGGCATCGTCGCGCAGGCTGCCGTCGGCATTGAACAACTCTTCATAGCCGCGCCGGATCGCGCACTGGTTGGCCTGGGTGCGCGCGGTCAGCTCGTAGGTGTAGGCGCCGCGCGGGGCGACCGTGGCCTCGATGTAGTACGCCGACTCCACGTTCTTGCCGCGTTTGCGCGCGGCCTCCACTTCCGGCGGAAACGCCAGCGCGGTGATTTCCAGTTGCGCGGTGGCGCAGGTGTCGCCGAACAGGAAGCGCACCATGTTCTGGTAGCCCTCCTCGGAGTTGACGATGCCGAAGTAGCCGCTGTGGCTGCGGTTGACGAACGCCCGCGGCGCGCCTTCCACATAGGCGTTGGCGATGCGTACCAGGCCATCGCTCAGCGAGCCGACCGCGAACGAGGACAGGCCGTGCGCGGCGGCGTAGTCGCGGCTGTTGGTGCCGATCAGGCAGAACAGCCGCTCCGGCGGGAAGCCCGAGTCGCCCAGCGTGTTGACCCTGTCCTTGGGCACCTTCAGGTACTTGCCCATGGTGCTGCGGTTGAAGTTGTCCATGTCGTTGAGCGACAGCAGCTGCGGCACATTGATGCCGGCCACGTCGATGCCGTTGTGCGGGGTGGCGTAGGTGAACACCTTGTCCACCAGAGCGCGGACTTCGGCGCTGGCCACTTCCGGGTTCTGCAGCAGGCAGCGGCAGATCAGCCCGCCCATCGAATGGGCCACCAGGTAGACGCGGAAGTCCTGGCGCGCTTGGGCATTGCTGCCGCAGACGCTGTCGCGCAGTTCGAGGATGCGTCTGCCCAGCTGCGCGCGGCATCGGCGATGGACGGCGCCTTGCCATCACCGAAGGCCGGGTCGGCCGGGTCGTAGTAGCGGTGGATGACGATGCAGCGCGGCGAGAGGCGGTCGCGGCGTTCGGCACCGGACTCGTAGACGTCGCGGTAGTCGTAGTCCTTCATCAGCCGCACCAGCGGCGACTCGAACACGAACTTCACGATGGAGCCGTCCTGGGCCTGGCGCATCTTGGTCGAGCCGGCCTCGAAGCCCATGAACGGCGTGGAGGTGGTCTCGACGATCTCGCCGCGGGTCATCGCATAGCCGCGCACGTAGATGATCGGAAAGAACGGGCGGTGCAGGCGTTCCATGGCGTGGCTCCCCGGGGCGGTTGCGGCGATCTTCGCGGGGCTGGCCATGGCTTGCGTGAACAGGCAGGCCGCGCGGGGCTCAGGCGGTCGCCGGAACCCGGTCGAGCTGGCGGTAACCGATCGCCTCGGACAGGTGCGGACGCTGGATGTCGTGCGCTCCGGCCAGGTCGGCGATGCTGCGCGCTACGCGCAGGATACGGTGCATCGAGCGCGCCGACAGCTGCAGACGATCCATGGCCTGTTCCAGCAGCGACTGGTCGGCCGATGCGAGTGCGCAGTCGCGCAGGGTTTCGGCCTGATCCAGATGGGCGTTGAGTTTGCCGGCGCGTTGCAGCTGCCGCGCACGGGCCTGTTCCACGCGTGCGCGCACCCGGGCGCTGGACTCACCGGCGGCGGCATCGCCGCGCAGTTCGCTGGCCGGCAGCCGTGCCATCTGCAGGTGCAGGTCGATCCGGTCCAGCAGCGGGCCGGAAATGCGCGCGCGGTAGCGGCGGATGCTCTCCCCCGAACAACGGCAGCGGCCGCTGCTGTCGCCGGCCCAGCCGCACGGGCAGGGATTCATCGCCGCGATCAGCTGGAAGCGGGCCGGGAATTCGACGCTGCGGGCGGCGCGGGCAACGCTGACGCAGCCGGACTCCAGCGGTTCGCGCAGCACTTCCAGTGCATGCCGGTTCCATTCCGGCAATTCGTCCAGGAACAGCACGCCATTGTGGGCCAGGGAAATCTCGCCGGGACGCGGATGCGAACCGCCGCCGACCAGCGAGACCGCGCTGGCGGTGTGATGGGGGGATCTGTACGGGCGCTGGCGCCAGCGGGTGGGGTCCACGCCACGGCCACTGACCGAGGTGATGGTCGCCGTTTCCAGCGCTTCGGCTTCGCTGGCCGCCGGAAGAATACCGGGAAGGCGCGAGGCCAGCAGGGTCTTGCCACAGCCGGGGGAACCCAGCAACAGCAGGTGATGCGACCCGGCGGCGGCGATCTCCAGCGCCCGCCGTGCATGCAGTTGACCGCGCACATCGGCC
>NZ_BAZI01000036.1 GCF_001310775.1 Stenotrophomonas pictorum JCM 9942 | reverse complement strand
GGGCGGCCGCGGGGGCAGCAGTCGGAGCGGTGCCCGCCTGCGCCATGATCAGTTGGCACTGCTGTTTCATGCTGGAGTCCTCAAGTTGGGCAACGATGGCCCGCTGGTGTCCCTCGCGAAGCGAGGCGAAAGCAGCCGCCGTGGTGGTCGACTGGATGCGGTGACGCAGCGAGGCATGTACCGCGCCGCTGGTGGTGGAGATGGCCGAGACGTAGGACAGCAACGCGGCTGCGGCCACGCTGCTGTCTGCGGTTTCGGGCTGCACGTCGGGAATGATCTCGTCGGCCAGGCCGAGCGCGACGGCATCGGCCGCGGTGAGCCAGTGGTCCTTGCGGTCGGTGAGCATCGTTTCGATGTCGGCCGGGTTCTTGGCGCGTGCGGAGTAGCTCTCCAGCATCGAGCGGCCGTACACATCGATGGCGTCTGCGCGATCGCGCAGGTCGCCAGCAAAGCCCCAACCGCCTCCCTGCGGGCCATGCACCATCATCATGGTGTTGGCGTGCATGCGACGGGTGCTGCCGGCCATCGCGATGAGGCTGGCGATGCTGGCGGCCACGCCATCGACGGTGACATTGATGGTGGCCGGGTGCTGCTTGAGCGCGTTGTAGATGGCGAGGCCATCGGTGACAACGCCGCCATCAGAGTTGATGCGCACGTTGATGACGCTGGCGGTGGTGCCGGCCAGCTGCTCCACCACGCCCATGGCGGTGACGCCTTCGCCCCAGTAGTAGTCGCCGATGGGGCCGTAGATCAGCAACTCGGCCTCGCCACCGGTGGTGGTATTGAGTGCCAGCACGGATTTGCCTTTCGACTCCGGCGCCAGCGTTTCCAGGCCGATGTTGTCGAAGGAGAACGATGCGGCCAGCACCAGGGCGATTCCGGCGTGCAGCCGGTGCGGGTGAAGGTGATTCATTGGGTGTCCTCGGTGACGTGCGGGAGAGTCGGATCGGCCTGCACGGATTGAGCGACGCCGGAATCGCTGACCTGCCCTGGATCGCTGTCCAGCGTGATGCCCAGCTCATTGGCCCAGGCACGCTCGTTGCGGATCTCTTCCAACGTGTCGTACATGCGGCCGCCACGCTCGCTGATGACAGACGTGAGCGAGCGGATGCCGGCGCGGATCATCATCCGCAGGCCAGTGGCTTCGTGGACAGGGTTGATCCACGGCATGACCGGCGGCATGAACATGGCATCGGAAACGGTGGCGCGCGAAACGCCCGCCGGGATCACCAGCTCACCCGATGCGATGGCCGCCTGGATGAAGCGCTCGTAGATGGGGCGCACGATCTGCGAAATAACTTCGTAGGCCAGCACGCCGTAGGCGCCGTACTGCTCCACCAGCTCCTGCCGCTGCGCGGAGTAGGTGCCGTTGTAGTTCTTGGACAGCGAGGAAAACGACACGCGCATGCCGCCTGCAACAGCGCGCAGCTGGCCGTTGCGGTAGGTTTCCAGATTCGGGTTTGGGCGGTTGGTGTCGACCGTGCCGACGCTTTCGCCCTGCACAAGGTCATCGAACACCATGCCCGGCTGGAAGCGCATGCGGCGGCCGTGCGGCTTGTCTTCGTTCTCGCCGTAGCTCTGCGGATCGCCCTTGATGATGAAGGCGGCCATGCTGGCGGCGATCTTGGCGGCGACGCGCTCGGACTCTTCGTAGTCCTTCAGGTCATCCAGCCGGGTGAGCACGGAAGCCAGCACGCTGACGCCACGCACCTGGCCGATGCGGTCCACCATCTTGGCATGATGCACGAAATCCGCGCTGACACGCTTAATCTGCGGCATCAGCACGTTTGGATCGCCGGGGTGCTGTTTGTAGAGGTGGTACGCAACGGGGCGACCCCACGCGTTGCGCTCCACGCCCTGGATGATGTTGCGCGTGGAATCGTTGAGGTCGAGCGGCATCAAGTCCGGCTCGATCATCTCAATGCTGTACGGCACGATGGTGCCGTGGTCGAGATACGGCACCGGGCCGATCAGGTCCTGGTACAGGCACTCGCCATCGCGGAACAAGGTGCGGGCCATGAGCCGCTGGGCGGCGCCGAAGTCGTGGCACCAGCTGACTTCCGGGCGCTTCCAAAAGTCACGCAACAGCGGCGTGATCTGATCGACCAGCGATTCCACGATGTTGCCGTTGGCATCGCGCGGCTGCGGCTCAATGCCGATACCGTCGCGGCCGATGACGTTCTGCACCATCTGGTTGAAGCCGTTGACCACGATGTCGTGGTTGCGGTCCAGGTGGCGGGCCTGCGCGCGAATGCGGACGGAGCCGCTGGCAACGACGGTGTTGCCGGAACCGTAGTCGCGCGCGGACTCCCGCAGGCGTGTGGGGTTGGCCGCATCGTAGGCCGAGCTGTACGCGGCGATTTTTGCGCGGGCGTGGGCGCGCCTGGCACCCCAGCCGGGCGAGATGGCGGCGATGGCAGAATCGAGCCGGTTCATTCGCGGCACCGGAAATCAGCCAGCGCGACCGACATGCGACTGCCGCCGCGGGTTTCAGATGCGACTCGCGCCTCCCATTCACGACGCCCGGCGCGGATCTCGCAAGGTCGGCGCGGGTGAGTTGGCGCTCTCCCATCCGCCAGGACTGACCCGACAGCACCGCCTGCTCGGCGTTGATGTAGGTCTGCAGCATGGTTTGTGCGGTCGTCGCCATGTTGCATAGCTTGACGACGCTACTGTCTCACCCGTTACCAGAAACGTGAGACACCGGTGTTTTTCAGGCCTTTAGAATCAATTACTTAAAAAATAACTGTCTCACGCTATGCCGGAAGTGTGAGACATATTGTCACGCGCTCTTTTTCGGCAGGCCGCCCGGGAACATGCGATGCAGCGTGGAGCGCGAAACGCCGTGGCGAATCCGCACCTGGTTGACCGGCATACCGGACTCCAAGTCACGCTGGATGCGCAGCTGTCGCTCGCTCTGGGCGGCTGACGGAGGTGCCTTGGGGATGTGGAGCCGCTCGCCGCCGAACTCTGTTTGCAGCACAGCCACGACCGCGGTGGCGTACGGCATGGCGTGCTCCTCATTGAGCCCGGTCTGTTCGACGATGCCGCGCACGACCAGACGGCGCAGGTTTTCGACAGCATCGATATCACGCGTGTTGCTCATAGACGGGCGCTCCATCGGCTGGAGCCGAAATCCTCTTGTGATGTTTCACGGGAATCCAAATTACGTGCCGGCACGCTGGCGACTGGCGCGGGCTTGGCGGAATCAGCAACCACCACAGGCACCGGCGCAGGCAGAGGCGTGCTGAACAAGTCGTTCTCGGGCTGGACCTGTTCCTCCAGCTGGTCCCACCACTTCGTTTTGCGCGGGGACCAGAGATCGAGGCGCTCTTCCAACCAGATGGCGTAGGTGCAGCAGTCCTTGACCTCGTTGCGCTTGCGGATGGGCGTCCACCGAGATTCGGTGCCGGCCTTGGTGCGGCGCGTGGCGCGCACTTCAGCCGCCATCTGCTTGAACCACTCCGGACTCAGCTCGCTGGAAAAGTGGACGTAGCCCGGGCCGGGCGTAGCTACTTCAAGGCGCGACTGGAACCTATCTTTCGCGAGATTGGTGCTGACGTGCCACAGCACGGGGCCATTGCGCTCGGTCTTGCCGTTCCACTTGTAGCCGACGCGGGTGTTGCCGTTGTCGATAGCGCGCTCCTGGCCGCTGGCGCCCTTCACCGCGAACACGCGCAGCGCCTTGAGCTTGTGGGCGAAGGCGTAGACGGCATCGGGGTGGTGACCACCGGAGTCGATGGCGGTGGCGTAGATGCGCTGGGTGCGACCGCAGGCGTGTGTGTACTCGGCGGTGCGCAGGAACTCTTCGGCTTCGTCCCACACAGCTTGCTGCGCGGGGTTGCCGAAGATCACGCGGTGGTCGATGGTCCACAGCTGACCACCGCGGCCAACGCCCCACACACCGAACTCGAGGCGGTTGCCCTGCGTGTCGCCGCCACATAGCAGCAGCAGGCAATCGCGCGGCATGTGACGCAGTGGGAAGGGCTCTGCGCGGGCTTGCAGCTCTTCGGCGTCGGTGCGCTCGATCTCGCCTTCCCACGCCCAGCCGAGCGTGGTGTTGACGAAGGCCTTCATCAGCGCATCGTCACCCTCCTGCTGCTTGGCGTAGGCGGCGAAGAAGTCCTGTGCGATCGACAGCCAGGTGACGGTAGGGCTGTAGGCGGTCCACACGTGCAAGCCGACGTGCAGCGGCGCCTGCAGCGGCTCGCCGGTGGTCGTAGTGAAGCGACCCTCATCCGTGAGCCAGATATCGCCGCGTTCATTGACCCATACACCACGCTCGGCGACGTTGAGGAAATCGCCCTGGCGCATGGGAAACGCGCAATGCGGGCACAGGTGGTAGACGCCCAGCAACGCCCCGGCTTCGTCGCGTTCGAACTTGAAGCCGTGCGGCTCATCCTTTCCGCCCCAGGTGAGCGGGTGTAGCTCTTCGCACTGCGGGCAGTGGACGTGCGGCGTGAAGCGCTCGTCGGCCTGGTCGAATCGGCGATCAATCAGGCTGAAACCCTTGAGCTTGGGCGTACTTCCGGCGATCAGCTTTGGGAAGGTGGCACCTTCCAAGCGCTTGCCGGCGAGGAAGTCGGGTGCGCCTTCCTTCTCCACGTCGTTGTCGAAGGCGTCCAGCTCGTCGAGCATAGCCACGTCGATGGAGATGCGGCGGTAGTTCTTTGCTGCCTTTCCGCCGCGCACACGCAACATGGAGCCGATGAACTTCTTCTGCTGGAGCGTGTTGTCCTTGTGCCGATGCAGGTAGGACGGGAACACGCTGCGCATGACCTCCACGTCACGCAGCATGGGCTCCAGCTCGGACTTTACGAAGTCCTCGGCGTCATCGTCGGTGGGCTGCCACAGCGCCTGGTTGCGGCGGCGGTGCTCGGCGTTGTAGCCGATGAAGGCGAGCAGGATCTTGGTGTAACCGACGCGAGCGGATTTCTTGATGTCGACGAAGCGCACATCGTCGTTGCTCATCACTGCCATCATGGCCCGCTGGAACGGCCAGGGCGTCCACGACTGCTCGACGTAGCTGGATTCGGCAGACAGATAGAAGTTGTCGCGCGCCCACCATTCGAGCGTGACCGGCTCCTGGGCGGCGAAGGCGGACAGCCCGCGCACGAGGTGGCGCTCTACGGCCTGCAGCTGGGTGGGATCGACGCCGCTGAGCAGGCTCATTCGGCGTCACCTTCAGCGGGGACGGTATCGTCAGGGGTCATTGCGTCATCGTCGGTGTCCACGTCGGCCAGCTTCATCGATGCGGCGAGGTTGCGGGCCTTGGCGACGATTCCCGTGACGACGGCGATGTCGTCGCTGCTGAGCTGCGGCAGCCGGCGGCGCAACGTGCCCGGGATGGTTTCCAGCAGACGCGCCGCACGGGCACCGGCGCGGGAAAGCACCTCCTCCAGTACGTAGGCCGGCGCCAGCTCGCCGCGGGTGACCGCGTTCTGCATTGCGATCTTGTCGGCTTGCTCGCGGGCCAAGCGCGCACGCTCTGCTACCAGCTCCGCACCGCTCTCCCCACCACGCCGGCGGCCATTTCACGCAGGTGGTCGCAATAAGCCAGCAGCCACTCATCGGCACTTGCGCCGTCAGGAAGGATCTTTCGGCGGACCAGCTCACTGACGGCCGGCTGGGTGATGCCGACTAGGTCGCCGAAACCGGCTTGGGTCATGGGCGAGGACAGGTCACGCATCAACATAACCCCCCTTGAAAACCCCTGTGACTAGCGCTTTGTCGGGGTCCGAATTACCCGTGACAGCCCCCCTCCAGGAGGACCCGCGAACCTGAACAGCCCGAAGTCCCCGCGAACCTGAACGAGCGGGATGACCAGCCGGCCCGATGGATTCCCGTGGAACACAGCACGCAAGAGCCATCAGTTCAGCCCTCCACCGCGCCCAGACTCGGATGCGATGGATATGTGCGGCGCCGGTCCTTCGAAGTCATCGATTCGGCCGAATCCCAATGCGTTTCGTGCCCACACCGTTCCCGTCTCACCCTCTCGCTGCTTGGCAATGATCATCTCCACGAATCCCGTGAGCTGGCTGACCTTTCCCTCCTGCTGCGCGTAGTAGTCGTCGCGGTAGAGGAAGACGATCAGGTCGGCATCCTGCTCGATGGCCCCCGACTCTCGAAGGTCACTCATGCGCGGCCGCTTGTTCGTGCGAGCCTCCAGTCCTCGATTCAACTGCGACAGCACCACCACCGGACAATCCATCTCCTTTGCCAGTCGCTTGCACGCACCTGAGATATCGCCAATCTCTGTCGACTCTTTCGTTTTCCCGGGCAGTGGGATCAGGTGCAGGTGGTCGATGACGACTAACCCCAGCTTTCCCTTCATGCGCTCGCGCCGGCACCGTGCAGCAATCTGCGCCATGCTCAGCCCAGGGCTGTCATCGATCAGCAGCCCTGACTCATTGAGGCTCTTTACCGCTGCGGAGACGCGCGGCCAATGCGAGTTTTCACCATCATCTGTTGGCTTCTGCAGCCAGCTCAGCGGCACATCCGTCAGCGAAGCTACTGCGCGGTTGTAGATAGCCGTGTCCGTCATCTCCAGATTGAAGATCAACGCACGCTGACCACGCATAGCCACCGACGTTGCGACGTTCACCGCCCATGCCGACTTACCCATCGCCGGCCGCGCAGCCACGACCACCAGCTCGCCGGGCTTCAAGCCGTTTGTGATTGAGTTGAATTTCGCCCAGGGCGTTGCCAGTCCCTGCAGCTCGGCGCCATTGTTGTAGCGATGCGTCAGCGCCTCATACCAGCGCTTCCCCACCACTTTCGCAGCCTTCACAGAACCTTGCCGAACGCCCTGCAGCTCCGCCAGCTGCTGCGTGGCACCCGCAACGATCACGGAAACGTCTTCACCCTGGGGCGAGAACCCCCGCTCCATCAGCTCACGGCCGACGCCAATCAGCTGCCGCTGAACCGACTTCGATTTGACAATCTCCGCATACGCCACAATGTTCGCCGCCGAGGGCGTGGTGGTCGCCAGTTCGGTCAGGTAACTACCACCATCAATGCTTTCGCCGTGGCCGCGCTCCAACAGCCAGTCGGCCATGCTCACCGCGTCCATTGGCCGCGGGGGATCGCATGCCGACATGTCCAGCATCGCCGTATAGATCCTCTGGTGTGCGACGTTGAAGAAGTCGGTCGACTTGAGCCAGTCGCTCACCTTTGCCAGCGATTCGTTCACCAGCATCACGCCGCCCAACACAGCCTGCTCAGCGTCGATCGCGCAAGGCGCCTGTCGCAGCATCCCGCCATCAGCGTCCCCCATCACGCGGCCACCGCCTGCGCCTGGACTTCACGCTGCGCCTGCTTGCCGGCGGTGGTCAGCTCCCATGTACCGCCGTTGTCCCACCACAGCTTTCCCCAGTTCTCCCGGACGCAGTTGCCGAACGCCTGACGCCAACCACGAACGCCAACCTGGCGTTTATCCGCATGGCGGGCCTTGAACCAACCCCAAGCCAAGCCGACGAACTCACCCGGCAGCCCGATCCTCTCCGCGTAGACGAACACAGCGTTGTCCTCGGGCAACAGATCCTCGCCGGCATCGGCACACGCCGCGGCGAACTCCAGCCACGTCATCCGCTTACCGCTTTTGCCCTTGCTTGAATCATTTCCATCGGCCCCCTTGGGGGCTATGGGGGTATTACTTCTTTCTCTTACTCTAGGTACGCTTTCCGTAACTCTCGAAGCGTTACTGTCGGCGTTACCCTTTCCGCGATGCGCACCGACGCGTTTTGCCGTAAGTGCCCGTTTCTTTGCGGTTTCTCCATTGTGACGATCAAACTTTGGCAGGCTCAGCCCGTCTTCAGTAGCCTCAAGCCAGCCACACGCAACCATCGCATCACCGAAACCTGTAGCGGTTGCGACGTGATCAATGATCGAAACCGTAACGCCAGCAGCGTTACCGTTCTCGGTGTGAGAATCGAACCATCGCCACACCTTCAGCAGCTTGCCAACCACTGCATCAGGATCGAGCGAGCAGCGCGAAGCGATCTGCCACACCTCCGGTTTCTCCGGCAGATCAACGCCCATCTTCAGCCACGCAGCCATAACTCACTCTCCCTCGCCAGGCGTTTGTTCAGTAGCCCGCGCAAGTGACACACCGGCGATACTTTTTCCTTCATCGCGTAACGCACCGGGCGTTACATCAGTAACGCCATACAGCGGAATCACCCTTTGCCGTTGCCTTGCCGCATCCACGCGCAGCTGCTCACGCAGTGCCAACGCATCAGCGCCCTGCACACCTGGTGATTCATCGTCCAGTGCCGCAGCAGCGGCGGCAATCTGTGCACGGCATGCCGGCATGTCCGCCGGACGCCAACGGCGGCGGATCAGTGCGCGCACCGTGTGCGTGAGATGGCGCTTCATCCTTCCACCATCCCGCCCAATCGCTGCAGCAGTGCAGCAATACGAGCCATGGCGGCCTGCCCACAGTCATGGATGGCTGCCAACTCTGCCGGTGTCAGCTCACCGTCTGCCAGTGCGCGATGGATGGAGCCGAACAGGTCGCCCTGGGATCCACCTACTGCTGCCACCAGCTCCAGCACCGCCATGTCACTTGCGTGCCTGTCATCGCCTCCGGGGGCTGCCAGCACGATATGGCCGCATTCCTGCGCGAACGCCTGCAGGATGCGCATATCGCCGGTAAGCCCGGTGATTCGCACCGCCTCCTTCAATGTGAGGTGATGCGTGCCAGCATTCGGGTTCACCTTGCTCCGCAGCACTGCGGCACCGATCCCGGCACGCGGGCCAAGGCTCTCACTACCACCGGGGTAGTCGTGCACCACGGCATGTGCCGCGTCGTCAACGTTCATGCAGCCACCAGGCGAACGTGTTTTTGGAAGAGGGCACCGCCCAACATCGCGGCATGACCAACCACCCAGCCCCGCTGCGCTTCACCACGCTCCGCCGGTTCGATATCCGCACCGGTCCGGGCGCTGTCGTCGCGGTCTTCTTTGAGCCGGCCGATACCTCCCGCGATCAGAAGCCCAATGCCAATTCCCAGCAGCAGAGTGGCCAGCGCAAACCGCAGGGTCTTCGCAGTGTCTAAGCGGCGCATATCAGCGCACCTCGCACAGATGCAGCGGCCGGCCAGCGGCGCGGCACTGCTGGAGAAGGGACGACCACTGGTCGCTGGTCAGCACCGGCTCGAAGCCGGCCGCACCTTCGATCAGGGGTTCATCAAGCAGCACGCCGATATCGGCGTTGCCCAGGTCATCAGCCAGTGGCTCAACGTGGTGCGCCACTCAGGCGGCCTCGCTCACGGGAACAGCTGGAGCTGCTTCGGCCGTCGCGTCCGCGGCGGCCGGGGTTCGGCGCGCCTCCGGGGAGTCCGGGCCGAACACAGCAGGCTTAAGGACGAACGCAAGTTTCAGCGCCCAACGCTCATCGATCGCCCCGTCAGGCCACTGGTAGACAGCAGACGGTGTGATCCCAAGCGCCCTCGCAAGCGCCGACGCATTACCGTCGTACGCAGAAATGGCCTGCTCTTTCGTGATCTCAGGGGTCTTCATGCCCAAGATATTAGCGCGCTTACTTTTGAACATGCAAGCACGCTGTGATGCACTGCCTATAAGCTGGCTTACATGCCTATGTCACTTGCTCAACGACTCACCCTCGCCCGCACCGAATCGGGCTTCACTGAAGCTGCAGAAGCTGCCAGGAAGGCCGGGGTAACTCCGTCAGCGCTCTATCAGCTGGAGGATGGAACGACGAAGTCACTAAGTGGGCAAACCGCCGTCAAGCTGGGCCGGATCTACCGGAGTTCAGGCTGGAGTGGCTGATCGATGGCAGCGGCCCACAGCGCCGCGACGATCCCCTCCCGTCAGCCTCATACAGTGAGACACCACCGGGCTATGTTGCTTCCGCGTTATGGAAGGCGAAGCCTCAGGGGGCTATGGCGTAGTGAACGATGACTTCCCGGAAGTAGTCCAGGAGATGGACGTCGCAGAATGGCAGGTGCGAAGCCAGATTGGCTTTGTCCCGGAAAAGGACCGCGTGAAACTGGTGACAGTTCGCGGAGATTCCATGTACCCCGACATTAAGAACGGTGATGTTGTGATGGTCGATGTACGCCGCGAGTTCTTCGACGGCGACGGTATCTACCTCATCAATTTGAACGGTTACACGCTGGTAAAGCGGCTACAGATGCTGCCTGATGGCCTGCACGTCATCAGTACAAATGCGAAGTACCGCAGCCAAGTTATTCCACCCAGCGACATTGAAAGCATCCATGTCGCCGGGCGTGTTCTCGGCGCTGCGCTGATGCGCAGAGCAGAAGAGTTCTGAGCACTCCTGTCCCAATAAACGGGATCTTCCAGCCCCAGCATGTTGAAGTCCGCCGAGCTCTCTAAAGCCCCCGCATAAAGATTGTTGACGCTGAGATCAGCTCCCCATGTGCAACTGCCGATGGGGCCTCAAGCTGCACAGTAAAAGCCTCGTATACACGTTTCAGCTCTGAGGCCTTATGGTGATCAAGCTGCCGGTATGCATCCACGCATAACATCGCCGCCGCGATTTCATCGCTCTTTGCCGGTTGTGACATAAGCCGCGCCGTGCTGACACGCTCCATGTTGGAAAGACAGCGCAGGTAGTCAATGCGCTTGAGTGCCACAGCGTCGGGCTGGGCAGTCAATGACAACGCGAGAAGAATCAAAGAATGCATGTTCTGTCCAGCCCTTTGTATGCAGGACGGCGAGTCTGTGCGGGTCAACGGGCATTTTGTCACAGCACTCCCGCCACTACCTGGCAAGAGATGCAGCACGCGGACATATAAGCGCACTTGCATTCAAAAAATTAGCATGCTTATATGTGCCCACCAGCAGTCCCTGCTGGCGGGCGACCGGCGGGTCGCCACCCTGCCGGCTCCTCCCCTGACCGGCAGCAGGCCACTCCCCAGCCGCACTGACCCGCCGGCGCCCTCCCTCTTCCGGAGAGCGCCATGAGCACGCAGCAACTCGCAAATGACGTATCCGCACCGGCCTCCCTGCCGCTGCGCGCACTGCACTGCCTGCTTTACGTAGCCGCCCGCGAACACCGCCGCGCCATCCTGCTGCGCGGGCGCAGTGCTGGCGAACACAGCAAGAACCAGAAGCGCCGCAGCCGCCGCATGGGCGTGGCCAGCCGTATGGCTGAAGCATTCGCCCGCGACACCGCGGCGGAGGCCCGGGCATGAGCACGCGCATCTTCCTGCACCGCTTCAATGCCGCTGATGGCACGCCCCGCGCCCGCGTGCTCGATCACAACGCCATCGACGACTTTCGCGCCTTCGATCCGAACGCCACCGTCGAAGAGCTGGACGCCCTGGCACTGAGCGACCTGCTCGCCGCCGACCGTGCTTTTGATCGCGTCGTCGCAGACACCCAGGCGCATCACCGCCGTGTCGCCGAGCGAGGCTACCCCGCGATCGAAGCACCTACCACCCGGGAACTCTGCGAGCGCTACATCGCCGCCGAAATTGACCGTGCCGATGCCATTGAGCGCTGCACACACAACGCGGCAGCAGCGCCTCACCAGAGCGCTGCAAACACCAGCGGAGTTCCGGCATGAACACCCTTCCCATCGAAGAACACTTCCCCACCGGCCATGGCGGGGAAACCCTGGTGCTGATGGTCTGCGCCGGCTTTCTGTGGGCTGGCCGCTACGGCCAGAGCACTGCCGGTGCGCCGAAACAGGTTGCCGTCAGCGTTGCCCGGCGCGTCACCGCTCGCACCAGCACCCTGCATGTGGGCGGTGCCCGCTTCGCACTCAATCCGCTCGCCCTGCAGCGCGCCTGCCGCTGGCTCGACCGCCAGGGCGTCAAAGTAAGGGAGTCCCGCGCATGAGCGCCGACATCTACACGCTGCACACCTTCCAATCCGCGCGGAAGTTCGCCGCCCGTGCCGGAGTGAGCGATGCCCAGGCCTTCGCACGCATCCGTGAAGCCCAGCGCCATGGCGCGCAGGGAAACCATGTCGTCGGCGAACTGCTGCAGCTGTCCATACAGCGTCGCAGCACAAGCAGACCAAACCCGCCCGGCGGTGCTGCATGAGCGACGCTCTTGAGCGCGAGCTGAAGCGGCGCGCACGCGAGGACATGGTCCTGATGGGGGTGATTGCGGGTGTGGCATTCGCCCTTGGCGCAGGCGTCGCCACAGTGCTGGGAGCCTGGGCATGAAGACCGCTGATCTTGTCGCCCTGTTCTGGATCGGCACCGCGCTCGGCGTGCTGTCGTGCCTCATCCACCGCGCGTGGGTCACCAGCGCCCACTCGCTGCTGCTGGTGTTCGCGGCCGCGTGGCTGGCCCTTGTCGTCTACGCCATCAAGCGATGGCGGCGCGCACTGCGACGCCGCCGTATCGGGTTCCTGCGCCCCAATCCGCCGTCCGTCACCGAATAGTCCGCGCCCGCCCAAACTTACCGGAGCCTTACATGCACCTCCAACCCGTCGCGAAGCGCGCCCTGCTGGCCGCATTCGCCTCCCAGGGACACACCCTGCGCCGCACCCGCGGCGGATTCGTCAGCACGCCAGTGCAGGTCAAGACCAGCAAGGCCGTCACCGTGGAAGTCTTCACCCGGCGCGCCATCAACTGGCTGGACAACGCTGGCCTGGTCGCCTTCGACGACCCGGAATTCCCACGCACGGTGAAGCTCACCGAGCGCGGCGTGGGTATGGCCCAGCAACTCACTCTGGCCGGCAATGAAAAGGCGGTGGCCGCGTGAAGCGCTCCGTCATCGTCTTTGGCCCCAAGGGCAGCGGCAAGACCCATCACGCTGAGCAGCTGCGCCAGCACTTCGGTATGAAGTGCATCGTCGACAACTGGGACGGCAGCCGCCCGTTCCCAAGCTACGACTGCCTGGTACTCACCAACAACGCACACCCGCAGATTGCTGCGCGTGGCAACTACTACGTGCTGAACAAGGCGCTGCTGAAGGCGGCGGGGGTGGAAACACCATGACGGCGCCCACCGCCCCACAAATTCTGACGGCCGCCGCTGACGACATCGCCCAGCGCGCCCTGCTGCGCGAACAGCCCACCGGCGAGCGCTCCATGGCTCGCACCGTGGCCGCGTTCAACGCCATGTTCGGCACCAACATCACCGAATCCCAGGGCTGGCAGTTCATGGAGCTGCTGAAGATGAGCCGCGGTGCCGCCGGCAGTTATCACGCCGACGACCACCTCGACCGCACTGCCTACGCCGCCCTCGGCGCAGAAGCCGCCGCACGGGAGGTTGACGCATGCGCCTGAAAGAGATCCTTCAGACATGGAAGGAGGCTAGGCAGATAGCCGCTGAGAAGCGGCGTATCGAAGGTCTCGCCGCAGCAAAACTACAGGCTGCACTGCACTTCAACAACCTCCACGCCTATCACCACAAAGGTCGGCAGGAATGGATGTGCCCCTTCTGCAACCGGATACACCCGCGACTGCAAGAGATCAGTGTGTTGACGGGCTACCAGTACCCAGCGTGCTGCGATTTCCCGGAAGGCCACAAGCAATACAAGAGCCACGGATACGAAAGGAATCATCCATGCCTTCCCTGAAAATCGCCGACCGCCTCGTTTCCATGTTCACAATGAGATTCATCTCCCGCATCGCAGGCCGGCGTCCGCCCGACTTCATCGTCGGCGCCGATGATCCCGCTGGCGCGTACCTGCTGCGCTGGTATCTCACCCCGTGGCGCGGCTGGTACCGGCATATCGACGATGCCCAGCGCACCCGCTGGCAGCGTTTCGCCGTGTGGCTGAGCATGCGCCTACAACGTGTACCTGCACAAGTTCCTGCGCAGCGATGACGAACGCGCCCTGCACGATCACCCATGGGCCTGGGCCTCGCTGCTGCTAGCCGGCAGCTACATCGAGCACACCATCGCCGCCGGCGGCATCCACCAGCGCAACGTGCGCTTCCCCGGCTCGCTCAAACTGAGCGGCCCGCGCACCGCGCACCGTATTGACTTGTGGAACACGATCAACGGCGGCCCGGCGCCCTGCTGGACGCTATTCATCACCACGCCAATCCTGCGCGAATGGGGCTTCCACTGCCCGCAGCGGGGCTGGGTGCACTGGCGCGACTTCACCGCCACGGCCGATGGCCGCCGCGGCGAGATCGGCAAGGGGTGCGACGCATGACCGCACTCAACCTCACTCCGGCCGATATTCGCGGCGGCACCAATCGGTCTGCCGGTATCCGCGCCGTGCTCCGTGCCAACGGTCCCAGCACCACCGATGAAATCTGCCTCGCCATGGGGATCACCGACAGCTACACGCGGGCCGCCGTGCGGTCCACCATGCGCGCGCTGAAGCAGGACGGAATCGTTACCTGCGCCGAAGGTGCCAAGCCTCTGCGCTGGCGCATCCTGCGCGAACCGCAGGAGCGCAACATCTCCGTCGCGCCACGCCCACGTGGGCAGATGTGGGCCGAGCGACAAGCCACCGCCTACAAAAACGCCGAAGCCGCCTATCTGAAATGGCGTGACGAGACCGCTGCCGACAAGCGATCCATCGGCGAACGTGTGCGCCAGATCGTCAAGCAACTAGGCACCGCCTCCGCCGATGAGATCTACACCGCGCTCGGTCTGTCGCCGGAAGTGGGCCGCGTGCGCATGTACTCCATCATCCACAACCAGGCGCGCGACGGCATGCTGGAGCGCATTCCAGGGCGACCACTCCGCTACCGCTGGCTGCGCGACGCGAAGCACACTGCCACACCTCGCCACCAGCCGGCCGGCAACAACGCAAAGCGCACCGCCACCCGACTGAAGCGCCAGGCAGCGAGGCAGGCCCAACAGCAGCAGCGAGCCGAGGCTCGCCGCATCGCCCGTGAGCAGCGCATCGCACAGCAGCAGCTCGCCCGCGACGCCCGCCAGCGCGCTGCACTTGAACGCGCCCAACTGCGCGCGCAGAAGCAGAGCGCCCCACA